>NZ_JBZXVN010000021.1:0-14098 GCF_058892305.1 Pelagimonas sp. | reverse complement strand
GCCCAATCAGGCAGCGCGGTGTAGTGCAAGTGGTGAGGACCAGCCCAGATATACAGGAAGATCAGCGCCCAGAAGTGGATGATCGACAGTTTGTACGAAAAGACAGGGCGTTCGGCCTGCTTGGGTACAAAGTAGTACATCATGCCCAAGAAACCCGCGGTCAGGAAGAAGCCAACGGCGTTGTGGCCGTACCACCACTGCGTCATCGCATCTTGGACACCCGAGAAGACCTGAACAGATTTGGAACCCCAGATCGAAACTGGAATGCTCAGGTTGTTGAACACATGAAGCATCGCAACGGTCAGAATGAAGGACAAGAAGAACCAGTTGGCCACATAGATATGCGGCTCTTTGCGCTTGACGATGGTGCCGACGAAAATCGCCAGGTAAGCCAACCAAACAACGGTGAGCCACAGGTCAACATACCACTCGGGTTCTGCATATTCTTTGGATTGGGTGCCGCCGAGCAGATAGCCGGTTGCCGCCAATACAATAAAGAGTTGGTAACCCCAGAACACGAACCATGCCGTGTTGCCGCCCCAAAGGCGGGCCGCCGATGTACGTTGTACAACGTAGAATGAGGTCGCGATCAACGCGTTGCCACCAAACGCAAAAATCACCGCACTTGTGTGCAGTGGGCGCAGGCGGCCAAAGTTGGCGTATCCTTGAGCCCAATCAAAGTTGAGCGCCGGGAAGGCCAATTGGAAAGCAATGAACGTACCAGCCGCGAAACCGACAACACCCCAAAAGGCGGTGGCAATCACACCAGCACGGATCACGTTATCCATGTATTCGTTCTGTGGTGCTGCCACCACGGGTTCATCTGTGTGGCGCAAAGTCCAGATAAACATCCCGGCGGCCACCGCCAGAATGAGAATCGCGTGGACCTGGTAAGCCACATCTCGCGCATAGCTGGCGGCGATCATCGCAAAGATCGCAACCAGACCAAGCACGATGAGCTTGATATAGTTCAACATAATTCGTCCCTTCGTCTGACCCACACGATTCGCAAAGCCGTATGGGCGGTTATTAGACCGGCTCGTTTTTGCGCTGTTCGCGCGTTGTGGGCATTGATCTGCATCAAGAGAACTGCGCGTTTACCTTGACGCTCGTCAAGGTGCGACCATCCGTGCCGGTTTAGGCTTGTCAAAGGTTTGGATCAGGAGGAACGAATGGCCTTCAAATCAATATTTACAGTCGTAACGGACGCCGCTTTGGCACAATCGACACTGGATCATGCGGCCGCTGTGGCAAGCGGCAGCGACGCGCATCTGGATGTGGTGTGTTTCGGCGTCGATCGTACGCAAACCGGTTATTATTATGCTGGTGCAAACGCGATGGTGCTTCAGGAAACCCTGAGCCGCGCCAATATAGATGCCACTGATTTGGCAACATCTGCGCGTGAACAATTGCAGAAAACGGACTGTCGTTGGGCTGTCGAAGGGGGGGTGGCACAGCTTGCTGATATTGGTCGCCATGTCTCGACGCGGGCGCGATTCTCGGACTTGGTCGTCCTACCAAAGCCCTATGGGACAAATCGCAGCGTTGAACTCGAACCTGTCCTAGAAGGGGCTTTGTTCGAAGGGCAAGTGCCGGTTTTGGTGGTTCCCGATGACGTTGACCCACCAAGCCAGCCGCGCCGCGTTGTGGTCGGGTGGAACGAAAGTGCTGAGTCGCTGCGCGCGGTTCGCGCCGCCATGCCCCTTCTGGTTGATGCAGAAGCCGTGCATGTGGTGGTGATTGATCCGCCGCAACACGGGCCGAACCGCTCTGATCCCGGTGGGCTTTTGTCGCAATACCTCGCGCGTCATGGGGTGAAAGCCGAAATAGATGTCTTGTCCAAAACCCTGCCGCGTGTCGCCGATGTGATGCAGCGCCATGTGAGGGATGTGAATGCGGATATGGTGGTGATGGGGGCCTATGGGCATTCGCGGTTCCGCGAGGCCATTCTCGGCGGAGCGACCCGCAACATGTTGGAACAGACTGAAGTCACCACCTTTATGGCGCATTAACAAGTAGATGGTGGTTCGGCGCTAGAGCTCAGGGCGGTGCCCTGAGCACGACGCCCCGCCCACCATCCCATCGGGTTGCGCTCATCGGGCAGGGGGGTCACCCGGCTTTGATATGTCCTGTGCTGACCGGCACGGCCGATCCTGAGATATGGACCGCCTCTAGGGCACCGTTTTTCACAATGGCGCGAAAGCCAACCTGGCTGGGGCGCCCCATTTCCACACCTTGAGTGAGGGTGAGTTGGTTCTCGCCTTCTTTGAGCTGTCCAGCGGTCAAAAGCTGGGCCGCTAAAATGGCGCTGGCCGACCCGGTTGCTGGGTCTTCGGGAATGCCCGCAGTGGGGGAAAACATCCGTGCCTGAAAACCATCCGCCGTTTGTGTATAAAGGTATGCGTTGTCCACGCCGCCAATCTTGATTGCCTGGCTCCAAGCGGGCTCCATCGGGCGCGCTTTGGCCAAGATCGACAGATCTTTGACCGGAACATACATAAATCGCGGCCCGCCTTCGAAAACGCCGGGGGAATGGGGGCCAACCCCAATATCTTTGGCCGAAATGTCCAAAGCCTCGGCCAGCAAGTCAACCGGAGGTGTGGCCCCTTGTCCTGCTGGGAACGGCACAACAGGGGCTTGAAATTCGGCCCGTGTAACACCGTCTTTGCGCCAGACTCGTACCGGGACCAATCCGGCCTGTTCCTCAAGCGTAATCCGTGTTTCGAAATCGCCGGGTGGCTGCGACTTGCCCGCAAGATAAATCGCACAGCCAATGGTTGGGTGTCCCGCAAACGGGATTTCTCCGGTTGGAAAGAAAATCCGCACTTTGGCTGTATGGGCCGGATCATCCGGGCGCTGTACAAAGAGCGTTTCCGAGAGATTGAACTCACGCGCGATGGTTTGCATCGCCTGATCCGACAGGCCATCCGCCCCCAGAACAAGCGCCAGCGGATTGCCGGCGAAACGCTCTGTTGTGAAGACATCATAGGTGGCAAATGCCAGCGTGTTAGGCAAAAACGCCCCCGTCGGCATCATCTCCGGCTTCGTCCATCAAGCGCGCCATATCCGGAATGGTGACATGACGCTTGCCTTCCAGGGTGATGACCCCGTCGCGTTTCAGCGCCGACATCTGGCGGCTGACGGTTTCCAGCGTCAAACCAAGGTAATCGGCCATCGCTTCGCGGGTGAGCGGCAGGTCAAAGACCAACGGCCCCTCGATCCCCGAAAGGTTCACGGTGGCATTGCGCCGGGCGATGATCGACAACAGCGACGCAATTTTTTCGCGCGCTGTTTTGCGCCCAAGCACGAGCATCCATTCGCGCGCCGCGTCCAACTCATCCAATGTCATTTCCAACAAACGCTGGGCGATATGGGGAGTCTTGTTCATCAAATCTTCGAACGGGGCCTTGCGGAAACAGCACATAACCAAATCGGTGGTGGCAACCACGTCATAGGCGGCAGAGCCGCGACCGGGGCGACCAACAAAATCGGATGGCAACAAAAGGCCAACCATCTGGGTGCGGCCATCTTCCATTGTCTGGGTCAGTGTCGCGATTCCCGATACAACCGAGCCGACAAAATCCATGCGATCACCGGACCAGATCACCGTCTGACCGGCTTCGAACTTGCGGTAATACTTTATTTCTTCGAGCCGTTCGAGCTCATCCCCATCACACCGGGCACAGACCGCACGGTGCTTGATAGGGCAATCGGCACACTCTTGCGAGGTCGCAAGACTACGTTCATTCAGCATTGGCATGGTCCCGTGTTGATCTGGGTCAAGGTCGCGCTTTCCCAACACCCATAAGTCTACTCGGATGGTGGACAGAACACAACTTGCACGACTAGGCCTCTTTGACGCCAAAGTGCCCCGCTACACTTCTTACCCAACGGCCCCGCATTTCGCCGGGGGGGTAGGGCCTGACCGATTCGTAGAATGGATCGAAGCTGTACCCGAGTATGGCGATATATCGCTTTATTTGCATGTACCGTTTTGCCGCAGGCTATGTTGGTTCTGCGCCTGTCGAACCCAAGGCACTTCAACGCTTTCTCCGGTTGAGGCCTATGTCGGCACATTGATCGACGAACTCAAAATGCTGCGCAAGCACTTGCCCAAAGGGGTCAAGCTATCGCGCCTGCATTGGGGGGGCGGAACGCCGACTCTTTTGACGCCTGACATGATGACCCGCCTGATCGCGGCGATTCGCGACACGGCTGATTTTTCTGACAACGCTGAGTTTTCGGTCGAAATTGACCCCAATGAAATTGATGCGGACCGGCTCAAGGCGCTGGCCGCGGGGGGGATGAACCGCGCTTCAATCGGGGTTCAGGATTTTGACGAACAGATTCAGGAAACCATTGGTCGCCCTCAAGGTTATGATATGACCAAGCAAGCGGTTGAAATGATACGAGAGACTGGCGTTGAAAGCCTGAACGCCGATATCCTTTTTGGCTTGCCGCATCAATCCAAAGCCAAGATCACGGAAACCGTGCAGAAACTGTTAAGCTTTGCGCCGGATCGTGTGGCCCTTTATGGCTATGCGCATGTGCCGTGGATGGCCAAGCGCCAACAATTGATCCCCTCGGATGCCCTACCGACACCGGACGAACGGCTCGAACTGTTTGAAACAGCGCGACGGTTGTTCATTTGGGATGGCTATGACGAAATTGGCATCGACCATTTCGCCGCCAAAACCGACGGCTTGGCCATAGCCCAAAAAGCCGGGAATTTGCGTCGCAACTTTCAGGGCTACACTGATGACACTGCGGATGTTCTTATCGGGCTTGGGGCGTCGTCGATTTCGAAGTTCCCACAAGGGTTTGCACAAAACGTTTCGGCAACCGGTGCCTATACGGGCAAGATCCGCGATGGCGCGTTTTCCACTGCGCGCGGCCATGTGTTCAGTGACGAAGACAAGCTGCGCTCACGTCTGATCGAGGCGCTTATGTGTGACTTCCGCATTGACGCGCATGAGATCACAAGCAGCTTTGACATCTCTGAGGCAGAGCTATTTGGCATGTTGCGGGCGGCGGATGACCGGTTCGAGAATATTCTCGACGTCACCGAAGATGGCCTGTTTGTACCAAAAGAGGCGCGCGCTTTGACCCGTCTTATTGCCCGCTCTTTTGATGCTTATGACCTGTCCAAGGCCGGACATAGTTCAGCCATCTGAGGCTTCAAACCCGGACAACCATTTCTTGAGGAGCGCATCCAACTGGCTGCGCTCTTCTTCGTTGAGTGGATTAAGAAGGCGTTTCAGGTTGTCCACATGGGCGGTAACAGCTTGATCAACAAGGGCAAAACCCTCATCCGTGAGTTGAATAAGAAATCCGCGGCCGTCTTTGGGGTCCGGTGTACGGGTGATCATCCCGGCCTTTTCAAGACGATCAAGACGGTTGGTCATCGTACCCGATGTCACCATCGTCGTCGCCATCAATTCTTTGGGTGTCAAGGCATGAGGCGCACCAGAACGCCTTAGCGTCGCCAAAACATCAAAGCTCGCCAAGTTCAGCCCGTGCTTCGCAAATTGCGCGGCGTGTTCTCGGCTCAGATGCTGGGACAGCCGCGACAGCCGGCCATTCGTGCCCATCTGAGCGGTGTCCAGGTCGGGCCGTTCGGCGTTCCATTGGGCGGTGATGCGGTCAACATGATCCATAAATCTGGTGTGCGAAATTATTGTCTTGACGTCAAGGTTTTCAAAACTATCTTGACGTCAAGAAAAGTATCTCGACATCAAGATAGGTAATCCATGTCCCGCTCAACCGATATTGCCCTAACCGCTTTGGCCCCGATTATTTGGGGGTCGTCTTACATCGTTTCGACCCAAGCTTTGCCGGGGTTCGACCCGATGTTGGTCAGCCTGCTGCGCGCTTTGCCGGCCGGCTTGCTGTTGCTTGTTCTAACGCGACAATTGCCGCCTTTGGATTGGGTGCCTCGAATTCTGATCCTTGGGGCGTTGAACTTTGCGATCTTTTGGGGCGCACTCTTTGTGGCGGCCTATCGCCTTCCCGGCGGGATCGCGGCGACTTTGGGCGCGCTACAGCCGCTGATTGTTGTCTTTTTGGCCTCTATGATCTTGGGCACCAAACTAAACGCGATGGCGGTTTTGGCATCTCTGGCGGGGGTGTTTGGCGTTGCTATATTGATTTGGACGCCTGGGGTGCAATTTGACGCGTTGGGCATTGCGGCGGCGCTCATCGGTGCCGTGTCCATGGCGGTTGGCACGGTGCTGTCGCGCAAATGGCAACCGCCGGTTCCACCGCTCACCTTTGCCGCCTGGCAATTGACGGCGGGCGGGATTCTGCTCCTGCCTGTTGTGATCATCATCGCGCCCGATTGGCCGCATTTTGACACCACCGCGCTGGCCGGTCTGGTCTGGTTGAGCGTTATCGGTGCGGCGTTGACCTATGTGGCCTTCTTCCGCGGCCTCGCCCGTCTTGGCCCCGCCACCGTGTCGAGCCTTGGCTTTCTCAGCCCTCTAAGCGCCGTTGTTCTGGGGTGGTTGCTTCTCAACCAAAGCCTATCCACACAACAATTATTTGGCGCGTGCGTGATTGTTCTCTCGGTTTGGACGGCACAGCGTGCGGCCTCTCCTAAACCGCAGTTTCAGACCGCCAGATCAAAGGCCGCATGAAGCAGGGCCCGCGTGTATTCGGTTTTTGGCGCGTCGAAAATCTCGTCGGCGCTGCCAAATTCCACCACATCACCCTGTTTCATCACCATGACCTTGTGGCTCATGGCGCGCACAACTTTCAAATCGTGGCTGATGAACAAATAGGCGAGGTCATATTTGCGTTGTAATTCGCGCAAAAGATCAACGATCTGCACCTGCACCGTCATATCAAGCGCCGAGGTTGGCTCGTCCAAGACCACAAGGCGCGGGCGCAAAACCATGGCGCGGGCGATGGCGATCCGCTGGCGTTGACCGCCCGAAAACTCATGCGGATAGCGGTGCATACTGGCCGGGTCGAGCCCGACTTCTTCCATCACCTCATGTACCAATTCGTAGTGCGAGCGCCCATCCGGGCCCCCATGTACGGTGAGCCCTTCGGCGATGATCTGTTCGCAGGTCATGCGCGGCGACAGCGACCCAAACGGGTCTTGAAACACGATCTGTATTTCCGAGCGCAAGCGGCGCAATTCCTGCACCGACCATTTGCGCACATCTTCGCCGCGGTAGGTGATCGCGCCCTCGGATTTGATCAATCGCATGATCGCAAGGGCAAGGGTGGTCTTGCCTGATCCAGATTCGCCGACGATACCAACGGTTTCCCCGGCACGAACCGAAATGGACGCGTCATTGACCGCCTTCACATAGCCAGTGGTGCGTTTCATCAAGCCGGTCTGGATCGGAAACCAAATTTTGAGGTTCTCGGTGCTCGCGATGACATCGGCATCGGCGTCAACTGGCTCGGGGCAGCCGGTGCTTTCGGCCGACAAAAGCATCTGCGTATAGGGGTGTTGCGGATTAGCGAAAATCTCGCCCGTAGGGCCTTGTTCGACGATCGAACCGTTTTTCATAACACAGACCCGATCGGCGATTTTACGCACGATTCCAAGATCATGGGTGATAAACAACAGGCTCATATCTTCGGATGTCTTCAGATCAGCCAGCAAATCCAAAATCTGCGCCTGAATGGTCACATCAAGCGCCGTTGTCGGTTCATCCGCGATCAAAAGATCGGGCTTGTTGGCCAATGCCATGGCGATCATCACGCGCTGACGCTGCCCACCAGAAAGCTGATGCGGATAGGACCCGAGCCGTTTTTCCGGCTCACGAATGCCAACCTTGTTGAGCAGCTCGATGATCCGATCCCGCGCTTTGGAACCGCTCAGCCCTTGGTGAAGGGTGATGCTTTCGGCCAGCTGTTTTTCCAGCGTGTGCAGTGGGTTAAGCGATGTCATCGGCTCCTGGAAGATAAAGCTGATATCATTGCCGCGCACGTCATGAAGCCGTTTCTTGCTGGCTCCGATCATCTCTTGGCCTTCGTACAAGACCGATCCCTCAACCGTGGCGCTATCGCCAAGCAAAGACACCGTTGATAGGGCCGAAACCGATTTTCCGGACCCGGATTCCCCAACCAAAGCAACGGTTTCTCCGTGTTCGATGTGAAAGGACACACCTTTGACGGCCTGATTGGTCTTACCGTCTTGGGTAAAGCTCACCCTAAGATTTTTGACATCGAGAATGCTCATGAGAAGGTTTTCCTCGGGTCAAATGCGTCGCGCACGCCTTCAAAGATGAAGACCAGCAACGACAGCATCACGGCAAACACCGTAAAGGCAGTAAAGGCGAGCCAAGGGGCTTGCAGGTTCTGTTTGGCTTGCAGGGTCATCTCGCCAAGCGATGGTGATGACGACGGCAACCCAAAGCCCAGAAAATCCAATCCGGCCAAGGTGCTAATGGTACCGGTCACGATAAACGGCATGAAGGTCAGCGTCGCGACCATGGCGTTTGGCAACATATGGCGGAACATGATTGTCCAGTTTGAGACGCCAAGCGCGCGGGCGGCGCGGACATATTCAAGGTTACGGGCGCGCAGGAATTCGGCGCGCACAACGCCCACCAATCCCATCCAGCCAAACAGGATCATCAACACCACCAAAAGCCAGAAACTTCGTCCCAGAATGGCGAAGAGGATGATGATCACATAGAGCTGGGGGGTTGAGGCCCAGATTTCGATAACCCGTTGAAAGATAAGGTCGACCCAGCCGCCAAAGTAGCCTTGCAAGGCCCCGGCGATCACCCCGAGGATCGAGCTGCTGATGGTGACCAGAAGGGTGAACAGGATCGACAATCGGAACCCGTAAATCACCCGCGCGACCACATCGCGTTTGGTGTCATCGGTCCCAAGCCAGTTTTGATCATTCGGGGGCAGGGGGGCCGCGCCGGGGCGATCCACCGACGTATTATAGCTATAGGGAATGATCGGCCAGATCATCCAGCCTTCTTGGAAACCGTCGCCAAGGTCGGCCCCGGACCCGGCGTCGACCTGGTCTATCAACCCCTCGGGATCGTCTAGGCAGTCCTCGATGCCACCGGTGCGGATCAGGCATTTGACCTCAATATCGCGATAAGCGGCTTCGGATTTGAACTCACCGCCGAAATCGGTTTCGGCATAAAAGCTGAAGATCGGCATGCGATATTCGCCGCGATAATTCACCAGGATCGGTTTGTCATTGGCGAGGAACTCGGCAAAGAGCGACAGGGTGAAAATCACCAAGAAGATCCAAAGCGACCAAAAAGCGCGTCGATTGCGTTTGAAATTGCTCCAGCGGCGCTGGTTGAGCGGGGAGAGAGTGAGTGCCATGGCCTTAGCCCTCCCGCTTTTCGAAATCGATGCGCGGATCGATAAAGACATACATCAAGTCCGAGATGATCCCGATCAGCAAGCCAATCAGCGAGCTGATGAACAAGGTGCCAAAGATCACCGGATAGTCGCGTTCGACCGCCGCCTCAAAGCCCAGACGCCCCAGCCCATCAAGCGAGAAGATCGTTTCGATGATGATCGAGCCGCCAAAGAACACGCCGATGAACACACCGGGCAAGCCGGCGATCACGATCAGCATCGCGTTGCGGAACACATGGCCATATAGGACCTTGCTCTCGCTAAGGCCCTTGGCGCGGGCGGTCATCACATATTGCTTTTTGATCTCGTCCAAGAAGCTGTTCTTGGTCAACAAGGTCAGCGTCGCAAAGGCCGAAATCGTCGAGGCCAGCACCGGCAAAGTGATGTGCCAGATGTAGTCGTAGATTTTGCCAAACAGGGTTAGCTCATCAAAATTCTCAGATGTCAGGCCACGCAGCGGGAAAATCTGCCAATAGCTGCCACCGGCAAAAAGAACCAACAGCAAGATCGCAAACAGAAATCCGGGGATGGCATAGGCCACGATGATTGCCGCCGAGGTCCATGTATCAAATGGCGTGCCATCGTTGATGGCCTTTTTGATGCCCAGCGGAATGGAGACCAGATAGGCAATCAGCGTCGACCAAAGCCCCAGCGAAATCGACACCGGCATCTTTTCCAACACCAGATCAATCACTGAAATCGACCTGAAATAGCTCTCGCCAAAGTCGAGCCGCATGTAGTTCCAAAGCATATTCACAAAGCGTTCGAGCGGAGGTTTGTCAAAACCGAACTGCGCCTCTAGGTCCTTGATATATTCCTCGGGGAGGCCGCGGCGGCCCACGCCCTCTTCTCCACCCGAGGCGATCTCGCCTCCGCCACCGGCGATCCCGGAAAAGGCATCGCCTTCGCCTTCGATCTCGGCAAGGATTTGTTCAATAGGCCCGCCCGGCACAAATTGCACAAGGGCAAAGTTGATCACCATGATCCCCAAAAGGGTCGGGATGATCAGTAACACACGTCGGAGGAGATAAGCGCCCATATTGGATCAGAGCGCCCCAGCATCGCGCAATTTCTGCGCTTTGTCTTCGTCATACCACCAGATCGAGGTTTCCCCCATCGACAGGGGTGGCGGTGTATCGGTGTAGGGGCGCGAATAGACGTCAAGGTAGGCGACGTTATGTTCGCCCTTGTACCATTGCGGCACCCAAATATGCATGGCGCGCAGCACCCGATCGAGCGCGTTGACCGCTGTATCAAGCTCTTCGCGGGTTTTCGCATCGGCGATGATACGGATCAGCTTGTCGACACCTTCGTTGTTCAGCCCGGCGACATTGACCGAACCGGGGGTGTTTACGGTTTGCGAGCCGAAAATCTGTTTCAGCTCGTCCCCCGGTGTTTGCGACATCGAAAAGCGTTGCGTGACCATGTCATAGTCAAAATTCTTCTCGCGTTCTTGCGATTCCGCCGGATCAACCCGGTTGGCCGAGGCGGCAATCCCAAGACGTTTGAGGTTTTCGACGTAAGGGTTGATCACCCGGTCGAAACTTGGGGAATCGTTGAGAATTTCGAGCTCAAAGGGTTTGCCATCTTTGTAGCGGACACCGTCATCGCCAACTTCCCATCCGGCCGCATCCAAAAGCTTGCCAGCTTTGCGCAGGGTGCGGCGGTCGGCAAGATCGGAGGATTTCGATTTTGGCGGGCTATAGGCCTCTTCGGTAAAGACGGTTTCGGGGAAATACTCGCGCAGCGGTTCCAAAATCGCCAGTTCTGCGTCGCTCGGCATGCCGCTCGCCTGTAGGGTTTCAGAGTTTTCCCAGAAACTATCGGTGCGGCCATAGATGCCATAGAACAGCGATTCATTGGACCATTCAAAGTTGAAGGCCAGCGCCAGCGCCTCGCGCACCCGTGGGTCGGCGAACTTGTCACGGCGCAGGTTGAACCAGAACCCTTGGGTGCCCGCAGGGCGGCCATCGGGGATCACCTCTTTGACAACATGACCGGCGTCTAGCGCTGGGAAATCATAGCTGGTGGCCCAGGTTTTAGACGAATATTCCTCGCGGAAGGCATAAGCCCCGCCTTTGAACGCCTCAAAGGCGGCCAGATAATCGCCAAAATATTCATATTTGATCGTGTCGAAATTATTGTGCCCAACATTGACCGGCAGGTCCTTGGCCCAATAATCATCGCGGCGTTTGTACGAGATCGAGCGACCCGGCTCGACTTTGTTGAGGTCAAATGGCCCCGATCCCATCGGCGGCTCAAGGCTGCTTTGGGTGAAATCGACGGTGTCGTAATAGGCTTTGGACAGGACCGGAATGCCGCCCGCCGTCATCAACAACTCGCGCAGCGGCCCCTCGGGGTTAAAGGTGAACTTTACCGTCAGATCATCAATCGCCTCGACGCTGACAAAATCGGCGAATGTGGTTTGAAAACTCGGGCGGCCCTTCTCCTTGAGGGTCTCATAGGAAAACACCACATCATGGGCGGTGACCTGCGTGCCATCGCGGAACTTGGCCTCGGGGCGTATGTGGAAAATCACCCATTCGCGGTTTTCCGGGTATTCCAGCGTATGCGCGAGCAAACCATAGCGTGCATCCGGCTCTTCGAGGTTGCCGGTCAAAAGCGTGTCGTAAAACACCCCGGCGCCGGCGGCGGCATTCCCCTTGAGGATGTAGGGGGTCAGACTGTCAAAGGTGCCAAAGGCCCAGCTTGAGAACTCACCGCCCTTGGGGGCATCGGGGTTCACATAGTCAAAGTGGGTGAAATCGGCACCGTATTTCAATTCACCAAAGGTTGAGACGCCATGCGATTTAATCACCTTTTGCTCGGCCCATCCGATTGTGGCGAGACAGGCAACCCCAAGAGCGAGCATTGCCCCAGTTACCAAGGGTCTCATCGATCGGGTCAAGGTGCGTATCTGTGTCATCGGGCGGATCCGGGCATTGGGTCGCTGCATGTGGTCTCCCCTTTATCTGGTCAGCTTGGACGTCACTGACAATTCACGATCATTTTAGTTAATTTATAGCTAAAGGCAGGTGGGCGCGACATTCAAGTTGAGATTCCGTGATGTTACGCGATTTCGCCTATCGGTTGAGATGCGTTCAGGCACAAAAAAACCGCGTCCCGGATAGGACGCGGTCTGATTCTGTTCTGAAACCTTGGGGCTTAGCCGCCCAGAGAGTTCAGGTAGCTGATCACATCAGCGCGATCTTCAGGCTTGGGGAAACCTTTGAACGCCATACCGTTGCCCGGTGCGTATTTTTTGGGGTTTTCCAAGAAACCAAAGAGATGCTCAGGCGACCACACGTCGGCAGCTTCGCTCAGAGCGCCGGAGTATCCGCCAAACCCTTCCGCGCTTCCAACCGGACGGCCAACCACACCATAAAGGTAGGGGCCTGTGCCGTTGGCACCATCGTCAACCTTGTGGCAGCTGGCGCATTTCTTTTTGAACAGTTTCGCGCCCGAAGCCGCATCGCCCGCGGCCAAAACGGCTGCTACGTCGATTTCAACGACTTCTTCTTCGCCGCCTGCGTCGTCTCCGCCTGTGTCAATCACATAGGCGGCCTGTGCGTGATCGCCGTGTCCACCACCGGTGTGGTAGAGCGTTTCGGCGACCCATTTGCCCAAAAGAAAGACCAGCAGCGATCCGCAGACGCCGCCTATAACTTTGGTCATGGTCATTGTGTCAAACATGAGGTGCCCTGTTCGCTATTCGCATTCGCTATTCGTCGGGCGCGTGTCTATTGCTTCCCTTCGCTCATGGCAAGGTATAGAAGGCGCGACCAAACGCCCGCCCACCGGTACAATGGTGCCAATTTGACAGGAAACAGTAAAAATGACCCAGCGCATCGCCTTCCAAGGAGAGCTCGGAGCCTATTCTCATGAGGCTTGCCGCGACGCCCGCCCGGATATGGAGGCGCTGCCCTGTAACAGTTTCGAAGACGTCATCGAGGCGGTGCGCAGCAAGAAAGCCGATCTCGCCATGTTGCCGGTGGAAAACACCACCTACGGGCGGGTGGCCGATATTCACCGGATGTTGCCCGAAAGCGGGCTGCGCATCGTCGATGAGGCCTTTGTGCGCGTGCATATTAGCCTGATGGCTGTGCCCGGTGTTGAGATCGAAGACCTTGAATTGGTGCGCGCCCATCCTGTGTTGATCCCGCAGGCGGGGGAGTTTCTGACACGTTATAATATCAAGGGCGAGGCTGCGGCCGATAGCGCCGGGGCTGCGCTTGATCTTGCCAAGACCCAAGATCGCAAAACCGGCGTTCTTGCGTCTGATCTCGCGGCCGAGATCAATGGCCTGCACATCCTTGCCCGCCATATCGAGGACCACGCCCATAACACCACCCGCTTCTTAATCATGTCGCGCGACGCTGAACATGCAAAGCGTGGCGACCACGGCATGATGACCACCTTTGTTTTTCAAGTGCGCAACATTCCCTCGGCGCTCTATAAGGCCATGGGCGGTTTCGCGACCAATGGCGTCAACATGACCAAACTCGAAAGCTATATGGTCGGAGGTTCTTTTACCGCGACCCAATTCTATGCTGATATCGAAGGCCACCCCGGTGACCCGGCGGTACAACGCGCGATGGAAGAACTCGATTACTTCACCGATATGGTTGAAGTTTTGGGCACCTACCCTCGCGACCCGCGCCGCGACTAACCGCCCCCCGCGCACGCGCAGCCCCGCTGAACAACCCATCACAACATTTGCGGGGTAAACCTGACGTGTCAGCCAATG
>NZ_JBZXVN010000020.1:0-56685 GCF_058892305.1 Pelagimonas sp. | reverse complement strand
TTTGTCAAAAAGGCCGATCTGACGCTTTTGCAAGGCCGTGAGGCGATAACAGTGTTTGAACCGACTGAAGCCTACACATACAGGCGATGTTTTTGTAAAATCTGCGGCACAGGCCTTGGTGAGATCTTGTCGGATGACGATAGTTTTCCAATCTCGGCACATGTGTTGGATGACGAGATCACCCTGCCGGTCAAATTCCATGAGTTCACCTCCGAGAAACCCGAGTGGTCGGCGATTGGCGATGACGCACCGCAGTTCACCCATCATCCGGGGTGACCGATAAATAAGGATGCAGGCGGTGACGCTTGCGTCCAGACCGAAACCTTTGACCTTGCCAACGCCTCAACCGCAGAACATCCCCCTGCAAAAATCCAGAAAAACAGAACCGCATCCCGACAAATATGCGAATGCGTGCATGGAAGAGGCTTGCCAAAGCGATATTTGACCGTCAAACGGAACGCTGTTCCAAACCCGGAGACCGTCATGTTCGAATCGCTTGGCTTTGAAGAGCTGACCGCACCACAGGTTGCAGTCTATTTCGCCCTGATCCTTGGGGCGCTTTTTGGCGTGTTGGCAGAGCGCACCAAATTCTGTTTCCGCCGTGGTTTGGTCGGTGAAGATCGCAGACAAGCGATGGGTGTTTGGATGACCGCCCTTGCCGTGGCCATCATCGGCACTCAAGCCGCCGCCGCCGCCGAGCTGATTGCCTTTGATGAGCATCGTTTCATGACATCCGAACTCCCCTATGTCGCGATCCTGATCGGTGGAGCGATGTTTGGCGCTGGGATGATCCTGACTCGCGGCTGTGCTTCGCGCCTGACGGTTCTCTCCGCAACTGGCAACCTGCGTGCCTTTGGCGTTTTGGTCCTCTTTGCCATCATCGCCCATGCGACGCTCAAGGGGGCCTTGGCTCCGGTACGCACGGCTCTGACCAGCATCACCTATGACATGGGCGACGCGATTAGCCTTGCCGTGCTTCCCGGTGGGGCGTTGGTCTGGTCCGGCGTGATCGCCTTGGCCGCTCTGGCCATTGGCCTGCGCTCTGGCAATCGTCCTACCACCCTGATCCTCGCTGTGCTGCTTGGCGCGCTTGTGCCACTTGGTTGGGTTGGAACCGGCTACATCCTTTATGATGACTTCGATCCAGTCGCGATGGAAAGCCTTGCCTTCACCTCACCTTGGACAGACACGTTGTTTTGGACTGTCGCCGCCTCCTCTATCCCGGCAAACTTCGGCCTTGGCCTGATTGGCGGCACGTTGTTGGGGAGCTTCCTCTCCGCCGCCGCCGGGCGTCGCTTGGCATGGCAGAGCTTTGGAAATGCGCCGGAAACCCTACGCTATATGGCCGGTGCGGTTCTGATGGGCATCGGGGGCGTGCTGGCGGGAGGGTGCACCATCGGTGCCGGTCTCTCTGGCATTCCAACGCTCTCCGTTGCCGCCCTGTTGACACTTGCCGCGATCACAGCCGGTGCTTTGGCGACAAACGCAGCACTGTCCCGCTCGTCTCAAGCAGCGGCAGTCCCTGCGGAGTAACCCGCCAAAACGTCTTCTTTCCCGAAATATCCCGGGGGTACCAGCCTTGACGCGCAGGGGGCTGGCCCCCTTCCCCAACATTCGCGGCACGGCTAAACTAGAAACCTCCCCCCAAAGACAGCCATTAGATTTACGGCCCGGCCTGATCGCCGCCCGCCTCTACCTTGTGTTTGATGCGCCGGATCATCCACCACACCGCCCCGACAACCGGCAGCACCAAAAGCGCGGTCATCATCCCCTTAGAAAGCCCTATCGCGCCCGCCAAGGGGTACATAAGATAGCCCGCCAAGGACACGGCGTAGTAGCTGATCGCGACCACCGAAAGCCCTTCGACGGTTTCTTGCAACCGCAATTGCAACTCGGCGCGTTGGTTCATGCTGTGTAGCAATTGTTGGTTCTGCGCCGACCGCCCGACCTCAACCTGTGTGCGCAACAAATCCGCGGCGCGGGTGGCGCGTTGCACCATGCTGTCCAAGCGCACTCCGGCGCTTTTAACAGTGCGCATCGCCGGATCATAGCGGCGCATCATAAACTCGGCAAAGGTCTGACGGCCTTTGTAACGTTCTTCGCGCAGCACCTTAATCCGTTGATGGACAATTGCTTCGTAGGCCCCGCTGGCCCCCATCCGAAACGATGTGCGCGCCGAGAGGCTTTCCAATTCGGTCGACACTTGCAAAAGCGCGCGCAACGTCGCCTCTTCTTGACCATCATCATTGGCCATCAACTCCATGAGCCGCATAAGCTCACCGTCCATTTCGGCGAGCCGTGGCCCAATATCGCGCACACGGGTAAAGCCAAGCATCGACATGGCTTTGTAGGTTTCGATCTCACAGAGCCGTTGCGCGATACGCCCGGCGCGACGCTCACCGACGCTATCGCGCACAAACACCGCAAACCTCTGATGTCCCGACGGGTCAATGCGGAAATCCCCGGCGATCACCGCGTCATCCCCAAGTACCTGACTAACGGCGAGGCTTTCGGGAACAAACCAATCTGACAAGTGTCGATCAATGTCCTTGTCAGCCATACGAGGCACAATTCGTAGCATCGCCGACGTCACGCGCACGCCGGGCGCATCCATCAACCAATCGGTTGGAAACACGTTAAAGTCACTGGGGTCAAACGGCTTTTCACCAAGCCCTGACAGGAAAACAGTATAGGTCACAAACTCAGTGTGCTGTTCCCATTTCAACATGTGCTGGCCAATTTGCCCGGAATAATGCGTCGCCCCCGGTTGTGGATGCGCCGCGCCATAGCGATCCAGCAAAGCAATCAAATGGGTCAAATCCTCTGAGCGGTCCCGCGACGCAGCCTCTTTTGGCTGCTTGATGGCCAAATAAATCGCCCGACACGGTGCGCTCAGCGACGGGAACGGCCGCGCATGCAATTCGTTGGCCAATTTGAAACGCAGCGGATGATCTTGGATCGGGGGCATGGGCGAAACCTTTGCAGTTTGCCGGAACATGCGCAGTGCGCGCCAGCTTGTAAAGGAGGAATTTGTTTTATTTCAACATCTTACAAGAATACAATTGTATACCGCATCTTTCATGTACCTTTCCCATTTCACGGAACATGGCGGTAACGGCTTGTCATGACATAGTCTTTTCGTGGGCCACGCACCGTCCATTGGCACGACCAATTCGGCCATTGGCCAAAATCATAAGAGGCATCATATTGATCGGGATCACACCAATGTGCGCTGTCGCCGCCTTGCGCGGGGACCGTATGAAAGTATCGGCCATCGTCAAAATAGACCCGCAGATCACCGCCCCAGCGATAGCGGCGCTCTGAGTGAAACCGCCCCTGGCCGGGCATCACCAAGTGTCCCATTTCAAGATAATTGGCATCCTCGCCATCGGGCTCCCAACGGGCCGTGCCCTCAAACCGAGCCCGCCCGCCATCGGCTTGCACAATGTCTCGTTCCAGGTGCCAAGCGCCTAGAAAGTCGCTTAACCGCCTCAAATGCTTATACCTTTAGTCAACACAGATTGCCTTGGCATTGGCTAAAGCCACCTTTATTAAAACTTCGTTTACATATTGGACACAATTACCTCAAATTCTCCGCATTTGTGCCAATCGGACTGTCTATACCAGAAACAGGCCGCAAAGAAACGGTCCCCATGAGCAGTCTATTAGGATCAAAATCATGTTTTCTCATCTCTCGCGCAGCCTGTTTTTACTGTCGATCTGGATGCTGACCGCCTCGGTTCAGCAGTCCCCTCACACATCACAGCACCTCCTTGCCAGCCTGTCTTCAGACCAACTCATCCAAAGCGCACAAGGCTCTCTATCTCTCCAAAACCTTTGACTTGTCTTTGCTTTTTCGAATGGGTTTTTGTCGATTGGGTCGCCCCTTAGAGGTGGCCCGTTTCGCCGTCCCCCCCGACCAAAGCAAAACACCTCCCCAGCATCTTGCCTAAGCTTCAGACCCTAAGACAGCAAATAAAATGGGATCAGGGCAATCCGTCTCAGCCCCCTGCCCTTGTGACATTGGCGGTGTCGGTTTATGACGCCCCCGCTCGCCCCAAAAACTCACAATAAGGTTTGCCAATGATCCCGCGTTATTCCCGCCCCGACATGGTTGCCATCTGGTCCCCTGAAACCAAATTCCGCATCTGGTACGAGATCGAGGCCCATGCCTGTGACGCACAGGCCAAGCTGGGTGTGATCCCACAAGAAAATGCCGACGCAGTTTGGAAAGCCAAGGATGTCGAATTTGACGTCGCCCGCATTGATGAAATCGAAGCTGTCACCAAACATGACGTCATCGCCTTCCTGACCCATCTGGCCGAACATGTTGGTTCGGACGAGGCACGTTTTGTCCACCAAGGCATGACCTCCTCCGACGTGCTCGATACCTGCCTGAATGTTCAGTTGGTGCGCGCCGCCGATATCCTGATCGAAGATATGCACAAGCTGCTCGCTGCGCTGAAAAAGCGTGCGATTGAGCACAAAGATACCGTTCGTGTTGGCCGCAGCCATGGTATCCATGCCGAGCCGACCACCATGGGTCTGACCTTCGCGCGTTTCTACGCCGAAATGGATCGCAACCTATCGCGCCTGCGCGATGCACGGGCCGAAATTGCCACCGGTGCGATTTCTGGTGCAGTTGGCACATTCGCCAATATCGACCCTGCCGTCGAAGAGCATGTCTGTGATCAGCTTGGCCTGATCCCCGAACCAATCAGCACCCAGGTTATTCCGCGTGACCGCCACGCGATGTTCTTTGCTGTCCTCGGTGTGATCGCCAGCTCGATCGAAAACGTCGCCATCGAAATCCGTCACATGCAGCGTACCGAAGTGCTGGAAGGTGCCGAGTTCTTCTCGATGGGTCAAAAGGGTTCGTCGGCGATGCCGCACAAGAAGAACCCAGTTTTGACCGAAAACCTCACCGGTTTGGCACGTCTGGTGCGCATGTCGGTGATCCCGGCGATGGAAAACGTCGCGCTTTGGCATGAGCGCGATATTTCGCATAGCTCAGTTGAGCGTGCGATTGGCCCTGATTCCTGTGTGACGCTTGATTTCGCACTGGCCCGTTTGACCGGCGTTATCGAGAAAATGCTGATCTTCCCTGAGAACATGCTCGACAATATGAACAAGTTCCCCGGTCTTGTCATGTCACAGCGCGTGTTGCTGGCCCTGACCCAGGCGGGTGTGTCGCGCGAAGATGCCTATGTCA
The DNA here is from genome assembly GCF_058892305.1 of Pelagimonas sp. NCBI lineage: Bacteria > Pseudomonadati > Pseudomonadota > Alphaproteobacteria > Rhodobacterales > Roseobacteraceae > Pelagimonas > Pelagimonas sp. The sequence continues at coordinate 51,473 of NZ_JBZXVN010000020.1, read as the reverse complement.
TGGTTCAACGCAACGCGTTGAAAGTCTGGGAATTCCGCACTGATTTCCGCGAAGAGCTTTTGGCCGACGAAGACGTGGTCAAGGCGCTTGGCACCGATGGGATCAATGAAAAATTCGACATGGCCTACCACACCAAACACGTCGACACGATCTTTGCCCGCGTGTTCGGCGAAGACTAATTTCGCAAAATAGCGAATTTATGGTATCCTCCGGGGATCATCCCCCGGAGGAGAACCGCAAAATGACATTCAAAACTGTTTTTTCTGTTCTGGCATTGGCCCTGACGCCGGTTTTAGCATCGGCTGAATGCTCATCCAATCATGCCCAAATGATGACCTGCGCCGAAGGCACGGTTTTTGATGCCGCGTCGCAAAGCTGCAAACCTGTCTCTAGCTGACGCATTTGTTTAAAATTGGCGATTTAGGCAAACAAGCTTAACGCGCCAGAAACCTATCGGCGTTACCTCTTGTTGCAACTTCCCTGCGATTAAGAGGACCGCAATGACAGCTCTTGCTCTTCCTGGCCCTATTGGCTCTGTTCCGGCTGGCTTGTCGCGCAAAACCAAAGCCGCGATTGTGGTTCAGTTTTTGCTGAACGAAGACGCGGATATTCCGCTCACGGATCTGCCTGATGACCAACAGGCAGAGCTTACCCTTTTGATGGGTAACATGCGCTATGTTGATCGCGAGACGCTCAATAACGTGATTGAAGAGTTCTCAAATGAACTCGAACAAATTGGCTTGTCTTTTCCGGGGGATATGGCCGGTGCTTTGACGGCGTTGGACGGAAAAATCAGCCCACGCACAGCGATGCGATTGCGCAAAGAGGCGGGCGTGCGTCAAACCGGTGATCCCTGGCAGCGGATCAATGCCCTAGATGTTGAACGGATTGAGGAGCTGGTCAATTCTGAAGCCACCGAAGTTGCCGCTGTGATGATGTCAAAAATTGACGTCGGCAAAGCCGCTCAGGTCTTGGCCAAACTGCCCGGTGACAAAGCGCGCCGCATTTCTTATGCCGTTTCAATGACAACCGGCGTGACCCCGGATGCGGTTGACCGAATTGGCCTTGCCATTGCCGCACAGCTGGATGCCGAGCCCCCGAAAGCCTTCAAAGCCAAACCAGAGGAACGGCTGGGCTCCATCCTGAACTACTCGAACTCCGCAGTGCGAGAAGAGTTGCTTGGCGATTTGGAGAAAGAGGACGAAACCTTTGCCAATGCGGTGCGCAAAGCCATCTTTACCTTTGGCAATATCCCTGAGCGTTTGAACGCCATTGATGTGCCCAAAATCACCCGTGATGTGAAACCGGAATCGCTTGCCACTGCGATTGCTGCGGCCAGTGATGGCAATGAACAAGAACAGCGCGCCGGTGATTTCTTGTTGGAAAACATGTCAAAACGGATGGCCGACAACATCCGAGAAGAGGCCGACGCCAAAGGGGCCGTGAAACCCAAAATTGGTGAGAAGGCTATGACCGAAGTGGTCGCCGCAATCCGCGACTTGGTCAATGTCGGTGAGATCGAATTGTTGAACCCGGATGAAGAGGAATAAACCAGCAACGCTTGCCGCCACCCCCGCCAGCGCTTAAAACAAGCCTCAACATCGAATGAGGCCCGTTTTGGCAAAATCAAAAAAGGCAAAGCGCCAACATGGCGGCTGGCAAGACTGGATCACAGATCGCGCCATTCGGGGGCTCATCTGGGTTGCATTGCGTTTTCCCGTCGAAACACGTCTCAGACTGGTCAGCTGGGTTGTTCGACGATGCGTGTCGCCTTTGGTGGGCTGGCATCAGCGGGTGTATGACAACCTTGATCACGTCTGGCCTGATTACCCACAGGACAAACGCGAACAATTGGCCGAAGACGTCATCGACAACGTCGCCCGCGCCTTTATCGAAAACTACGATACGTCCGAATTGCTTGCCCGCGGGGCAAATGCCAACATAAGCGGCCCCGGACTTGCTGAGGTGGAAAAAGCGCGGGCAAAGGGACGCCCTGTCATGTTTGTCATGGGGCATTTTGGTGCCGCTGAGGGAAGCCGTTGTTCTTTGATTGCCCGTGGTTTTGAAGTCGGTGGGTTGATCCGCCCTATGTCAAACCCCTACTTCAATGAACACTATGCAAAAAATATGCGGGATATTTGCGAGCCGGTATTCGAACAAGGACGCAAAGGTACACTTGGCTTTATCAAGCATATCAAAAAAGGTGGAATGGCGGTCTTGCTATTCGATATCTATGACAGCTCGGCTCCTGTGATCGACTTCCTAGGAAAACCCGCTCCGACCATGATGTCTGCCGCTGAAATCGCCCTGCGCACCGATGCGTTGATGGTGCCGATATTCGGTGTGCGCCAAAAGGGCGGCTATCATTTCAACACCGTCTTGGAAGAGCCCATTGCCCATGGAGATCCAATGGAAATGATGCGCGAAGCCACCCGCCGGTTAGAGGCACAAATCGAAAAACATCCGGGGCAATGGATGTGGATTCATCGGCGTTGGAAACCCGAACGCCAGGCCCGGCGTCAGCGCAAGCGCGCCGCCGCAACAATGTCGCCGTGACCGGGTTCCTGTAGGATAACGACCACTGGTTCGTCACCCTTAAGCGACAGGCTGGCCTCATAAGTCCCCTGGCCGTCCCAACGCGCAACCTTTTGCCAATCCTTGACAATATGGCTATAGGTGAGCGAACGACCGGCATTTTCACCACGGGTTATTTTGACTTTTTCAAGCGGCTCATAGCGCACGATGTGAATGTCGCAAGGCTCACCGGTTTGCAATGACGTCGCTTTGATCAAAAGCTTGCCGCCTTGGCGCGTGATATCCAGATCAACGCGCGGCGCACGTTTAGCATGTTTGCGGATCAAATCCGTGACCTTCATCGGACGTGAGCCAACCACGTCTTCGGCCCCATTCACCACCATTTGCGGCGTGTAAATGGTACGCCATCCACCCGCACGGGCATAACCACGCTGGCGTTTGGTGAATTGCGATTTGGCAAAGACATCTTTCCAGCCAATATAATCCCAATAATCGACATGGAGCGCCAAGGGAATCACATCATCGCGCCCTGCCAACTCGTGCAAAAGCGCATCAGCAGGCGGGCAAGATGAACAGCCTTGCGACGTATAAAGCTCTACCACCACTGGGTTTTCCTGCGCCCAAAGCGCCCCTGAGAACGCCGTCCAGGCGGCCACTGTCATGGGAATGATCTGAGGGATGAGCTTGCGCATGGGTATTATATTCTCCGACTCTGTCCCTTTGGTGTAAAAGAGAGCGGCCCGTTGTGCCAATCACCTATTTGCGACTGCAGCGTGAAAACCGGATCGAGTTTAAGCAAACTCCCTTGGTAAATCAACGGCGCACCGCCATATTGAATGGGCCAACCGTCCGCTTTTGACGGTGCCAATAGGCAAAGATAAAATCATGTCACGTCACGATCCCATCGGAGGTTATCATGCCCATTACCGTAGGCCAGGACAGCGCCAAGACGCGCAAAACTCTCACAGTTGGTGACCAGTCGGTTTCCTACTACTCCATCCCCGCCGCACATGAGGCGGGGCTTGGTGATTTTTCCGGGCTGCCCGCTGCACTCAAAGTGGTTTTGGAAAACATGCTGCGTTTTGAGGACGGCAAGACCGTCACCGTTGAGGATATCAAAGCCTTTGCAGACTGGGGCAAAAACGGCGGCAAAAATCCACGCGAAATCGCCTATCGCCCTGCGCGCGTTTTGATGCAGGACTTCACCGGCGTTCCGGCGGTTGTTGACCTTGCAGCCATGCGCGATGGCATTGTCGCGCTCAAAGGCTCGGCCGCCAAAATCAACCCGTTGGTGCCTGTCGATCTGGTGATCGACCATTCGGTGATGATTGACGAATTCGGCAACCCGCGCGCCTTTCAGATGAATGTTGATCGCGAATATGAACGCAATATGGAGCGGTATACCTTCCTCAAATGGGGTCAAACCGCCTTTGACAATTTCCGCGTGGTGCCCCCCGGCACCGGGATTTGCCATCAGGTGAACCTTGAATACCTCGCCCAAACCGTGTGGACCGATACCGATCAAAACGGTGATCAAGTTGCCTATCCCGACACTCTGGTTGGCACCGATAGCCACACCACTATGGTCAATGGCGTCGCGGTTCTGGGCTGGGGTGTTGGCGGGATCGAGGCCGAAGCCGCCATGCTGGGCCAGCCGATTTCGATGCTGATCCCCGAAGTCATCGGGTTCGAACTCACCGGCGCAATGGTCGAAGGCACCACCGGCACCGACTTGGTTCTCAAGGTCGTCGAAATGCTGCGCGCCAAGGGGGTGGTCGGCAAATTTGTTGAATTCTTTGGCGAAGGGTTGGACAGCTTGCCCTTGGCGGACCGGGCCACCATCGCCAATATGGCCCCCGAATACGGTGCGACCTGTGGCTTCTTCCCGATTGATGGCGAAACCCTGCGTTACCTGCGCAATACCGGCCGGGATGAGGCGCGCGTGCAGCTTGTCGAAACCTACGCCAAGGAAAACGGCTTTTGGCGCGGGGCGGACTATGCGCCGATCTACACCGACACATTGACGTTGGACATGGGCACCATCGTTCCGGCGATTTCCGGCCCCAAACGCCCACAGGATTTTGTTGCTCTTGATGGCGCTGACGTGGCCTTTAACGATGAGATGGCCAACACATTTAAACGCCCAATGGGCAAGGAAGTCGCGGTTGCGGGCGAAGAGTACACGATGGAATCGGGCAAGGTTGTTATCGCGTCAATCACGTCGTGCACCAACACCTCAAACCCCTATGTGATGATTGGTGCCGGGCTGGTGGCGCGCAAGGCGGCCGCCCTTGGCCTTGATCGCAAACCTTGGGTCAAGACCTCTTTGGCACCGGGATCACAGGTGGTGTCCGCCTATCTTGAGGCGGCTGGATTGCAAGAGGACCTCGACAAGATTGGTTTCAATCTGGTCGGTTACGGCTGCACAACCTGCATCGGCAATTCCGGTCCGATCCAGAAAGAAATCAGCGATGCGATTGCCGAGGGCGATCTTGTGGCGACCTCGGTCCTGTCGGGGAACCGCAACTTTGAAGGGCGCATTTCGCCGGATGTGCGTGCCAATTACCTCGCCTCGCCGCCTCTGGTCGTCGCCTATGCGCTTGCCGGAACCATGGACATCAACCTCGCCCAAGACGCTATAGGGCAAGACAAAGACGGTAACGACGTCTTTTTGAAGGACATTTGGCCCAGCACCCAAGAAATTGCCGAGCTGGTCGAGAAAACCGTGACCCGCGACGCCTTTCTTGAAAAATATGCAGATGTGTTCAAAGGCGACGAAAAGTGGCGCGGCGTGTCGGTGCCGGATCAGGAAACCTATGATTGGCCGGCCCAATCGACCTATATCCAAAACCCGCCCTATTTCCACGACATGGGGGCCGAGCCGGGCGTCATTAGCAATATCGACGGGGCCAAGGTTTTGATGGTTCTGGGCGATATGATCACCACCGATCATATCTCGCCTGCGGGCTCCTTTGCGCAATCAAGCCCGGCCGGTCAGTATCTTACCGAGCGTCAGGTCGCCCCGCGTGACTTTAACTCTTATGGCTCGCGTCGAGGCAACCACGAGATCATGATGCGCGGCACATTCGCCAACATCCGCATCAAGAACGAGATGCTTGATGGCGTCGAAGGTGGCTTTACCAAAGGCCCGGATGGTCAACAGACCTCGGTCTTTGACGCGGCTATGGCCTATCAAGAGGCGGGCACGCCCTTGGTAATCTTTGGCGGTGCGCAATACGGGGCCGGGTCGTCGCGCGACTGGGCAGCCAAGGGGACGAACCTATTGGGGGTCAAGGCGGTGATCGCCGAAAGTTTTGAGCGCATCCACCGCTCCAACCTTGTCGGGATGGGGGTGATCCCCTTCGAATTCACCGGCGGTGACACGCGTAAGACCCTTGGCCTCACCGGTGCGGAAACCGTTTCGATATCCGGATTGGATTCTGTGCAACCGCTCCAAGACGTGCCCTGCACCATCACCATGGGCGACGGAACGGTCAAAGAGATCACCCTGAAATGCCGGATCGATACCGCGATTGAGATCGAATACATCGAGCATGGCGGGGTGCTTCACTACGTGCTGCGCGATTTGGCCAAGTCGTAAGGCGTTGGATTGAACCCACGGCATGCAAAAAAATGCATGAAGGTGCTTAAAATGGTTATCTTCATGCGCCACGACGAGCCAACCACCCTTTCAAGCCGCGATTTTTCAAAGAATATGTGATGGTTTTAGGCCTTTCAAACCGAGCCAAAATCGAAGATCGCCTGAAAATGTTGCTCGTTGCGTTCTGTGTCCCTTTTTTGCTATTCCTTCATTTTACCCCTTTCATCACAATCGGAGGCGAAGCCGCATTCAATGCACGGATTGTGCAGATAGCCGCGAAAAGTGACAGCCAAGACGCCTTCATATCCCGTCTAGGGTGGCATGGTTTTTCTCAATCAGAATCGGATGATATCACGCGACGTTTGACGTCATTGGCGCGCTGGGTTTGCCACCCCAAAAAGCGCGGCTTCGTACCCCAACGCAAGATCGATCAGTGCCTGGACACGCATGGTTTTCCCAAGACACAGCAAAACGGAACTGCCCCTGACGGCTATTCTTTGGCGGTATATGCCAAAGGGGGCGGACCGTCTTGCCAGACCTATCACTGGGTTCTATGGAAAACCGACAACGACCAAGTCACTTGGACCGAAGGACGATCGATCAAAGCCTGTCGCGAGCGTGAACCTTGGTCATTTCCTAACTAAATCACCGCCCCACACCTGAAAGACATCTATGTCCCTCCACCGCGAAAACCTCATCGGCAGCCTTTGGATGATTGCTGCAATGGCCGGGTTTGCGCTTGAGGATGCCGCCATCAAAGCCGCGGCCCAGGGCTTGCCCGTGGCTCAGGTTCTTGTGCTCTTTGGCCTTGGGGGCATGGTCGTGTTCGGGCTTTGGGCATTGTGGCAAGGGGACGTGATCTTCACCCGCGACGTCCTATCAAAACCAATGCGCATCCGGGTTGTCTTCGAAATTTCAGGACGGTTGTTTTACGTCCTCGCGCTGGCTCTGACACCGTTAAGTTCCGCCACCGCGATCTTGCAGGCCACGCCCTTGGTGGTGGTTCTTGGGGCCGCCTTGTTCTTTGGGGAACAAGTCGGGTGGCGTCGGTGGAGCGCTATTTTTGTTGGCCTGATCGGCGTCTTGCTGATCCTCAAACCCACACCAGAGAGCTTTTCCCCTCTCTCAATCTTGGCGGTGCTTGGGATGCTTGGCTTTGCCGGACGCGATTTGGCCAGTCGCGCCGCGCCCAAATCCCTAAGCACAACCGTGCTTGGCGTCTTTGGATTTGTCGCAATTATTGCCGCAGGCGCTCTCTATACGCTTTGGGAACAGCGCGGCTTTGTCGGTATGAGTATTCAACAAACCCTGATGATGATGTCGGCGGTTGGTTTTGGAGTCTTGGCCTATAGCGCCCTCATGCGGGCGATGCGCACCGGTGACGTGGCCAGTGTCACGCCGTTTCGTTACACACGCTTGTTGTTCGGCCTTGGGCTTGGCGTTGTGCTATTTGGTGAGAGCTTGGACGGGCAAACGATGGCGGGTTGTGCGATTGTTGTTGCCTCGGGGCTTTTCATCATGTGGCGCGGCAAGCACCAGCAATAAATCGCACAGCATTTGAGGGATCACGCGAAATCTCGCGCATTTGTTAGTCAATTCATAGGGTTTGAAGCAAAGGGTCAGGAATTCCCCCCTACCATTTTAAGCTAGGTGCCCCATGTTGTAGTCAAGACAACAAAAGGCCCGAGCCCATGAAAACCATCACATTGATCCAAGCCGCCGCCCTGCTGGTTCTGGCCGTAGTGGGCGCATATGCCGGGTCCGAAGACATCAAAGGCGGTTGTCCGGGCTCCGAACCAACCGCCTATTGTGAGCTTTAATCAGCTTTCGTTAGCCGCGTCCGCCAACGCCTTTTCCAAGGCTGGCACAAAGCGTTGCTCATAATCGGACCCAACGAGCGGGCCGGTATAACGGAACAACACCTTGCCCTGACCGTCCAAGATGAAGGTCTCGGGCGGCGCGGTGACCCCCCAATCAATCGCAGTGCGGCCCGGCGGGTCAAAGGCCACCGCCATAAAGGGATTGCCGCCGCCGCTTAGAAATTGTTGCGCTTGGGCGGTTTTGTCTTTGAAATTCACCCCGACTATGCGCAAGCCGTCGGCCTGCATTTTCATCAGGTTGGGGTGTTCTACCCGGCACGGTGGGCACCAGCTTGCCCAGAAGTTCACCAAGGTCACCTCGCCCGAGGTGATCATTTCGCGGGTGATGCCGTCATAGCCTTCTAGCGCCGTTTCAGTCAGCGCCGGAGCCGGTTGGCCGATAAAGGTAGAGGGCAGTTCGCGGGTATTGCCACGCTGCATTCCAAAATAGACCATCACCGCAAATCCCAAAAAGATCAGCGGCGGCAGTAGCATAAGCGGCGAAATGCCAGCTTTTTTGGGATCTTGTTCAGCCATTTTTCACGCGCTCCTCAATGTCGGCCAGATAGGCTTTCATTTTCCGCGACCGGCGGATCGACATTGCGACCAAAACCACCAGCAACAGGATCGACACCGCATAAGACGACAAAACCGCGTCGGCGTATTTTCCCAGATCAGGCATCATGCCAAACGCTCCCGTGCGATAAGGGCGCGCGCGCGACGGGCCCGGATTTCAGTTTGCGTGCGCAAAAACACCAGCGCGATGAACAGCAAGACAAAGCCCGCGATACAGACATAGAGCGGCGAAGAAAACACATCGGCGACGTGCTCTTCTTTGTCCAAAGACAGCGACGCGCCTTGGTGAAGGCCTTGGTTCCAAAAGAGAACAGCATAGCGCGACAGAACCGCAAAAACCGAGCCAACAAGGCAGAGGATCGAGGTCAGGTCCGCGGCGGTATCGTCGTTTTCGATCGCCTCCCACAAGGCCATGTAGCCCAAATAGAACAGGAAAAGGATCAAGAAGGAGGTCAGACGAGGATCCCAAACCCACCATGTGCCCCACATCGGTTGCCCCCAAATCGCCCCGGTCGCCAAGGCGATCAGCGTCATGACCGCCCCAATCGGTGCCGCCGCCCGCGCAGCCAAGGCCGAGACATGATGGCGGCGCACGATCCAGACCAGTGAGGCCACCAACATCATCATCCACGCGTTGATCGCCATCAGAGCGGCTGGCACATGCAGGTAGATGATCTTGACGGTTGATCCTTGGCGGTAATCATCGGGGGTAAAGAAGAACCCCCAGACGAGACCAGAAACGAGGCAGGCCACCGCGCCGACGGCCAGATAGGGCATCATTCGGTCGGTGGTTTTGATGAATTTCACCGGATTGGCGTATTCCCAGATTGACATGGGTGTGACTTGTCCTTGTTGCGCGCGGCAATTTACACCTCATATTGCGGCGAGGCGCAAGTTTGCCGCTCATCACTTTTGTCCGCCACCGGTTGGGTCAGCGGAATTGAGTTTCTTTTGCGACACCTTTTGCCAGAGGTCCTTGATTTAAAGCAATCCTAACGCTCACATTCGCGTGGGTCGGATCAGCGCAGGTTGATGCGCAACACCGCCGCGCTGGCAAAGGGAAGTAACGCAACCGCGCCAAAGCTTATCCCGGCGAGCATCAACAACGGTGTTTGCACCACCATACCCTCGCCGCCGCGCCGGGCGACCTCTGCCCCAAACACCAGAGTTGGAACATAGAGCGGCAGCACCAGCAGTGACATCAACAACCCGCCGCGTTTCAATCCGACGGTCAGCGCCGCGCCAAAGGTGCCAATCACCGAAAGCGCCGGTGTGCCAACCAACAAAGACACGACGATCCAGAAATACCCGCCTTGTGGCAGGCTTAGCAGCACGCCCAATGCCGGAGCGGCGAGGACAAGGGGCAAGCCGGTTGTCAGCCAATGCGCCAAGGCTTTGACTGTGACGATCCCCTCCATCGGGAGCGGCGCAGTGGCAAGCAACTCGATGCTGCCATCCTCAAAATCCAGAGCGAAAATCCGATCAAGCGACAGCAAGCAGGCGAGCAACGCCCCGATCCACAATATCCCCGGAGCGATTTTCGACAAAAGTGCGGTTTCGGGGCCGACGCCAAGCGGGACCAAAACTGTGACGATCAAAAAGAACGCCAGACCAAGGCCAAAGCCGCCCCCCGCCCGCACCGCAAGGCGCAGGTCCCGCATCAAAAGCGCAATCATAAGAAGGCCTCATCAAGTGCCGAGACGCGCGGTTTGGCACGGCATGGGGTGACATCAAAGGTGTCGGCCTCATCAAGGCCCAAATCGATATGCGTGGCCATCAACGCCGATCCCCCCGCTTGCAAATGCGCGCGCACGGCCTCGGCAAACAGGGCCACCGATGCGGCATCTAACGACACGGTCGGCTCATCCAGAACCCAAACCGGGCGGCCCGTAACCATCAGGCGGGCCAAACCCAAACGGCGTTTTTGCCCGGCCGACAAGGACCCGGCGGGCCGATCGGCAAGGTCTAAAAGGTCGAACCCGGCCAAAGCCGCAGAAATATCAGAGTTGCCAAAAACCTTTGCCCAAAACATCAGGTTCTCGGTGACGGTTAGGGCGGTTTTCAACCCGTCCGCATGGGCCGCATAGGCGATGCGCTCCCCTGCCCCGGTGACCTCACCTTCGAGGGCGGGTTGCAACCCGGCGATGGTGCGCAGCAAGGTGGTTTTGCCAGACCCGTTTGGCCCGCGCAAAACCAAGGCACGGCCATCGGCCACGCCAAAGTTCAGCCCTTCGAGAACAGGAACCCCGCCCCGCGCCACGGCCAGTTCAGTCACTTGCAAATCCATACTGCCCCCTTGTTCATTTGGTGCCTAATGAGGAAAGGTTGTTAACGCTTTGACTCTGATCAAGGGTTTCCCCCGCCAAGTTTACCGTGCCTAGTTTAACGTGCCTCTTTTAAACCGGAAGCGCCGCCACCGCGACACGCCGCCCCTCGCTAAGCAAGACGTTAAAGGTGCGACAGGCGGATGGGGAACTCATGCTTTCGACGCCAAGCCCAACCTCTTCGAGCTTGCGACGCAGATCGGCCGGGATATGGGCGATTTCGGCTCCGGTACCGACGAACAAAACGTCGATCTGGTCCTTGAGTGCGACCAAAGCCGCGTCGTCGTCTAATCCGCCCCAAGGCAGAACACCCGTCGCCGTTAACAACAATGGACCTTCGAAAACCTGATCGGCAACACGGAAAAAACCGGGGCCATAACCATCAACAGGCACCGCATCTTTGAAGGACATTTCATTGAGTTGCATGGGGGCTCCTTAGCTCCAGAATGGCAGGCCGGACACGGCCGAGGCGGCGATCACTGAATAAGCCGCAGCTCTGTATACCTTTTCCAGCCCCGGACGAAAGAGCCTGCCGCCGAGCCAGTTGCCCAGCATGCCCGGAAGACCCATCAAAAGACCCAAAATCGCCCATTGTAGCTCCATCCGGCCAAAGGCGGCGATGGCAAGCATGATCATTAGGTCATAGCCAAAAAGATAGAGCAACGTGTTGGCGCGGATCACTTGCGGGGGCAACGGGCGGGCCATGTAAAACATGATGACCGGAGGCCCGGGCAAACCAACCGCCCCACCAAGAAACCCAGAGGCGCAGCCAATGGCATAGACCATCGCCGATTTGATCACACCGCGATAGCGCAGGCCAAAGATCAGAGCGAGCAACATCGCAAGCGCCAACCCACTGACCCCAAAGCGAAACGCGTCGCGTGGAACCAAAGCCAATACCGCCAGCCCAATTGGCAAGGTGATCGCAGTGCCGATCAACAGGCGCCGCAAATCCGCCTTGTCGGCATCACGCCACGCCGGTTTCAACACCGGTAGCGGGCTTAGCAAATCCATAAAAGTCAGCGTCAGGATCGCCGCAAAAGGGGGGAGGAATTGCGCCGCTACAGGCAGGAACACTAAGGCGGTTCCAAAGCCGGTAAAGCCGCGCACAAGGCCGCTAATGAAAGCGGCAAAGGCTATCCAGCCAAGCCCCGGAAGCGAGGCAAGGCTGGACAGGATATCAGGCATCCACGTCGCCAAATTGGTTGCCGGTCGTGTCGACGGGCTTGGACCAATCACGTTTGACACCAAGCCGCAGGAGGATCGAAGAGGCTACAAAGATCGAGCTATACGTCCCGACCACAACGCCCCAGATCATCGCGAAAACAAAGCCGCGGATCACGTCACCGCCCAGCACAAAGAGCGCAATCAGCGCCAGTAATGTGGTGGCCGAGGTCATGAAAGTCCGGCTTAGGGTTTCGTTGATAGACAGGTTCAAAACCTCTTTGAGATCCTTGGACTTGTACTTGATCAGGTTCTCGCGCACCCGGTCAAAGACAACCACGGTATCGTTCAAGGAATAGCCAACAATGGTCAAAAGCGCGGCGATAATGGCGAGATCGAATTTGATCTGCACCGCAGCAAAAACGCCGATTGTAAGCAGAACATCGTGCACCAAGGCCGCAACCGCCCCAAGGGCAAACTGCCATTCAAAGCGCAGCCAGATGTAGAACAGAACCGCCGCAATCGCCAAGGCTACAGCCGTCGCCGCCGTCGAGATCAATTCGCCCGACACCTTGGGGCCAACCGATTCGACAGAAACAAATTTGATGTCTGGCGCAACAGTGGCAAGCGCGGTTTTGGCGCTGTCGATCACCTCTGACGTCACCGATTCCTGGCCATCTTGGGCCTGAATGCGGATCATCGCAACATGTTGGTCTTCGCGAAAGTTCACGTCGAAGACTTCGGAAATCACAACATCCCCAAGATCCAACGTCGCTAAAGCATCCCGGTATTCGGACACAACAATCGCTTGCGTGCTTTCGGTCCGAATCGTGGTGCCCCCGCGAAAATCAATACCAAAGTTAAGGCCCAGCGAGGCAAAAGAGCCGATCGACACCAGCACCAGCAAGGCCGACACCCCCAACCACATTTTCGCGTGTTTGAAGAAATCCCATGAGGTGTTTTCAGGAACTAGTCTTAGTCGCATGTTACACCTCAATCTTTTTGGGACGGCGTTTTTCGAACCACATAACGATCAAAAGCCGGGTGACAAAGATCGCAGTGAAAACGGACGTCATAATGCCAAGACCCAAGGTGATGGCAAAGCCACGCACCGGTCCAGAGCCCATGACATAAAGAATAACGGCCGTGATGAATGTGGTGATATTGGCATCCACAATCGCCGACAGCGCTTTTTCATAGCCCAGCTCAATGGCACGCGCCGGACCTTTGGCCGTTTTGAGTTCCTCGCGGATACGTTCAAAGACCAGCACGTTGGCGTCAACCGCCATACCCACCGTCAAAACGATCCCCGCGATCCCTGGCAAGGTCAGTGTTGCACCCAGCATCGACAACATCCCAAAGATCAGGATGATGTTGATGATCAAGGCAACGTTGGCGAAGACGCCAAACAACCCATAGCTCAGCGCCATAAAGACCAGCACACCGATAAAGGCAACGGCCGTGGCTATTTTCCCGGCATCAATACTATCCTGCCCCAGTTCCGGGCCGATGGTCCGTTCTTCGAGGAATTCTAGCCCCGCAGGCAAGGCCCCCGCGCGCAAAAGGACGGCAAGGTTGGTGCTTTCTTCGACGTCAAAGTTGCCGGTGATAATACCAGATCCGCCTGGAATGTGGCTTTGGATGACCGGCGCGCTGATGACTTCGCCATCAAGGACAATGGCAAAAGGCGAGCCGATATTGTTGGCGGTATAATCGCCAAACTTGCGCGCACCGGTCGGGTTAAAGCGAAAATTCACTGCCGGTTGCCCGTTTTGATCAAAAGCGGGCTGTGCATCGACAAGCTCTTCGCCGGTCACAACGGGCGTTTGCTCAAGAATGTAAAACACGCCCTCTTCGTCCAGCGAGGGCAGGACTTCGTTGCCAACTCCGGCTTGCGCATCAGCATTAGATGCTCGGCTAACAACAGGTTGAAAGGTCAGCTGAGCGGTGGTGCCGATGATTTCCTTGAGTTCTTGTGCCGACCCGATTCCCGGAACCTGAATCAGGATCCGATCAAAGCCTTGACGCTGAATTGTGGGTTCACGCGTGCCAACCTCATCAATCCGACGACGGATGATTTCAAGTGACTGACGTAGGGTACGTTCATCCGTGGCTTGTTGTTCGGCTTCTGACAACGTGACAACAATTTCAGAACCTTCGCCGCGCACCTGTAGGTCAGTTGCGCCCGCCCCGGTTAGGGAAACGACCGGGCGTGCGAGACCGCGGACAATGCCTAGCGCATGCTCCATGCCTTCGGGTTTGGAAATCCGAACGCGCAATTCGCCTTGTTTGACGGCGTCAGAATTCCAGCGAATGGTGCCGATCGCATTGCGTTCGCCCCGCAGAGCGTCGCGCACATCAGGCCAAAGCGCTTCCATACGGGCTTCGTACACATCTTGGACCTGAACTTCGGCCAAGAGATGTGCACCGCCGCGCAGATCGAGCCCCAGATTGACCAATCCGGATGGCAGGTACGAGGGCCAAGTCCCCGCAATTTCACGGTTTTCCGTGGTATCCGCCCCCAGCTCAATCGCGGCGGTGGCGTCATTTGCGGTTTCGACCCGGGTGTAAAAAGCGTTGGGCAGCGCAAGCGCAAGCCCAATCACAATCGTTCCCCAGATCAGAACCCGCTTCCAGAGATCAATCTGCAGCATAATGGGTTAGCCTTCGGCTGGTTCGGTTTTCGACGTCACCTGAACGATGGTCGATTGAACAACGCGCACTTTGACGCCCTCTGCAATTTCGACGTCTACTTCGTTGTTTTCTTTTACTTTAACAACCTTGCCGATAAGCCCGCCTTGGGTGACGACTTGGTCACCGCGGCGCAGGGCTTCGACCATGGCTTTGTGTTCCTTCATCTTTTTCTGCTGCGGGCGAATAAGAAGGAAGTACATGATGGCGAAAATCAAACCCATCATGACGAATGAAGACATGGTCTGCTGATCCATGGGATGCTCCTATGCAAAAAAGCGGGGGTAGGCCCCCGCGAACGTCGGGCGGAACCTATGCTTTGCAAAGAGCGGATGCAAGGCAACGTCGTGCTCAAAGCCCATCTATGACGTCAGTTTTGGCCACTCTTTCTACAATGCCCTTGGAAAAACGCCAAAGGCGGGCCAGATGGCCCGCCCCGTAGTCTCTGGATGCTTTGTTTTAGCCTTGGAACAGCGACAGCAACTGTTGTGGCGCTTGGTTTGCGATGGACAACGCTTGGACGCCCAACTGCTGTTGTACCTGAATAGCCTGCAACCGGGCCGATGCTTCTTCCATATCCGCATCGACCAAAGACCCGATTCCGGATTTCAGCGCATCAGTAAGACCCTGAATAAAGTCGGATTGGGTCTCAATCCGCCCCTGAACAGAACCGAAATTCGCAGCGGATTCGATTGCGGATTGCAGCAAGGATTCCACCGCCTCCAACGCGGCATCGGCACCGTCACCGGTGGTCACATCGAAATCGCTTAGCATTTCGAGGCTACCGCCGATGGCACCATCATTCTCGGTGTTATTGGCCGATTGCGCAGCGTCCGTCGCGGCAACGGTGATGGTCGAACCGGAATTGTTTGTCATGTCAACTTGACCCGCAGTGGTCCCGTTCTCCGCAAAACTGACATCCAACCCATCTGATTTCGCTTGAAAATTCAACTTGGCGATCAGAGCATCGGTCACGTCCTGCAGCGTGTCACCATTGCGCGCTACATAGGCAACTTCTGATGAGAAGTTGACCCCGCCTGAGGCCACCATTTTGTAGGACATGCCCGCTTCTGGTGTGCCGGTCAGAGTAAAGGCCTCAGCCGTCGCCCCATCGGCAATCGCGTTTGCACTTCCGACATCCGTGCCCGTGGTCCCAGCCGTGGCTGCACCGGCACTTAGGTCCTGACGAGCAACCGTGATTTCAGAGGCTTGCACGCCGGTACCGGAACGATCAAGCGACGCCAGAACATTGACACTTTCGGCGGTTAGCGTGTTGTTTTGCAGCAGGTTCAAACCGTTGAACTGCGCGGCACCAACAACTGCGTCGATCTGATCTCGCAGGGCAACAATGTCCGTTTGTATCTTGTCACGGTCAACGTTTTCTTCTTGCGCGGCAACAATCTTACCTTTGATTTCGGTCAAAAGATCGGTCACGGTTTCCGATGCTTGCCGGGCAACAGCAGTGGTTGATTGCGCAAGGTTCAGGCTGTCGGAAATGCCTTTGAAGCTTTTGACATCCGAGGTCATCACCGCCGAAATCGCCCAAATCGCCGAGTTATCCTTGGCGTTGGCAACCGATTTGCCCGTCGAAATCTGATTTTGCACAGAGGCCATATTCGAATTGACCGTTTTGAGCGTTTGCAGTGCCACCATGGCACCATTGTTCGTAAGAATGCTGGACATATGTATCTCGGCACCGTTTTGATGCCTTGGCTCCTGTTTTTAACACGTCAAAAGCGGCCAGTTCTGACCGTCGCACCATTCATTCCTCATTAGGGTTAACAGCTCATTCCCATCCAACGGAAAAGAACCTAAAATTTTTCATGCAATGAACAGAGTTCGGATTTCCCCTCTCCCTCCTCCAGTTAAAACACGGCTCAAAACGTCAGAAGGCACTGATAAAAATCACTCTTTACCGCAAGAAGCCTACAAATGATTTGAAAACTCAAAGTGGGAGGGGTTCAAGAGGTTTGCGCCTTGGGTCAAATTTTTCTGCAAGGAACCTTAATCTGTTGGGCCAGTCTTGACCAAACGCTTGTAGACAATTTGACCAATCACCCTTGGGGTGCAGCGGGCAAATTCCAGTGTTCATTTCATCCTTTGCACACGCTTTGACACCTCTACGCTCCCCGATTGCCGGGCCTGAATTTCAGATGTCCCCAAGACATGGCGGTCAATGAATGCGCTCTCGCGTTTTTCACGATTTCGGAAGGTTTTTATCTCATTGTCCGGTCGCAAGGGGGATAGCCAAATTTGGTTCCCTGCCTTGCGCTAGGTAACAAGCCAGACAACAAAAAGGTTATTCCGTATGAAAAACACAGTACTATCGCTTTTGTCCGCAATCGTATTTTGCCTCACGCTGGGCGGGTCTTCGGCACTAGCCTCCACATTGCAAATCTATACGTCCGTTCTTCCGCCGTTTTCCAATGGCGAGGGCGCGGAAAAACCTGGCATCACTCACGAAATCGTTTTGGAGATGGCCAAACGCGCCAACATAGAGGTCTCAGTCAGTTACATGCCGTGGCCGCGCGCGCTCAAAGGGGCCGAAACTGAAGCAAACGTCATGATCATTCCCCCTGTCCGCTCCCCTGCCCGTGAAAGCCAATTCAATTGGGTTTCTGAGCTTGTGACGTCAAACATGATTTTCGTTTCTACTGGCGACACGGTCTCATCGATTGAAGAGGCACGTTCTCTGAACAAGATTGCCGTTCTTCGTTCTAGCGTCATGGAAAAAATCCTGACTAAAATGAAGTTCACGAACCTACACCCAGTTCCGGATGGCGAAACAGCTGTCAAATTGGTCAATGCGGGGCGCGTCGACGCGTTCTTTTGTATTGATCTGGAAATTTTTGGTATCTTTGAAGCCGCTGGTTTAGATCAATCAGAGTTTCAAGTCAGTGATAGCATCATCGCGGCGAAGCATTGGTTGGCAACCAACCACAATTTTGACCCTAAAACAGCAGAAGCATTGATGGCTGCTTATAATACAATGCTGGAAGACGGTTCATTGACCAGCATAGTCAAAAGTTACACGCAATAAATAGCCGTTTCGAAATCAGCCTGCTCGTTCAGATGAAAACCTGAACGGGCTTTTTAGAGGGGCGACCTCAAATTCGAGCGTCATTCCCGATCTCGACCCTACCCTCTCATGCCATTCTGGGGCATAAGCCCGTCACGACTCAACCTACTCAGGAGCCAGAGTGATGCATGACATCCGCGCCATCCGTGACAACCCCGCTGCTTTTGATGCGGCTCTCTCGCGCCGTGGGATCGAAAATGCATCATCACCTCTTCTGGCGTTAGACGCAGAACGACGCGCCGCGATCCTTGCCGCCGAAACCGCGCAGAGCGATCAAAAGAAAGCCGCAAAAGAGGTCGGAGCCGCCAAAGCCAAGGGCGATGAAGCCGAATTTGAACGGCTGCGCGCGTTAGTCGGTCAAAAGAAGACCGAAGTCGCAGATATGCAGACCAAAGCCAAGGAGTTGGACGAGAAGCTGACTTATGAGCTCTCGGTCATTCCGAACCTGCCCTATGATGATGTGCCCGATGGCGCGGATGAGGACGACAATGTCGAGGTCCACAAATGGGGCACGCCCGTTGCGTTGGATTTCGAGGCCAAAGAGCATTTCGAATTGGCCGGTGTTGCCGCCAGCATGGATTTTGAGTTGGCCGCCAAGATCTCTGGCAGCCGCTTTGTGATGCTCAAGGGCGCAGTGGCCCGGATTCACCGCGCGCTGGCGCAGTTCATGATCGACACCCATGTGGATGAAAACGGTCTGACCGAGATGAATTCGCCGGTATTGGTACGTGATGAAGCCATGTATGGCACTGATAAATTGCCGAAATTTGGCGAAGACAGCTATCAGACCACCAATGGGTGGTGGCTTGTGCCCACCTCCGAGGTGCCACTGACCTATACGGTTGCGGGTGACATTGTTGAGGAAAGCGCCCTGCCGATCCGCATGGCGGCGCATACTCTATGTTTCCGCTCCGAAGCAGGCTCTGCGGGCAAGGACACATCCGGCATGTTGCGCCAGCACCAGTTCGAAAAGGTCGAAATGGTGTCAATCACCCATCCGTCGAAATCGGATGAGGAACAGCAACGCATGTTGGGCTGTGCGCAGGGGATTTTGGAAAAGCTTAACATCCCCTACCGTACGGTTGAACTTTGTACCGGTGACACCGGGTTTGGCGCGCGACGCACCTTTGACATCGAGGCGTGGTTGCCCGGTCAGAACACCTATCGCGAGATCAGTTCGGTCTCGACAACCGGTGATTTTCAGGCCCGCCGGATGAATGCGCGTTTCCGCCCCGACGATGGCGGCAAGCCCGAGTTTCTCCATACTTTGAACGGGTCAGGTCTTGCCGTGGGTCGCTGTTTGATTGCAGTGCTTGAAAACGGACAGCAGGCAGATGGATCGGTGGTTTTGCCCGAGGTGTTGGCCCCCTATTTAGGCGGAAAACTGACCCTAAACAGCGACGGAACGCTGAGCTAAGCTAGGATGGGCGCGCTTCCTTCGGCGCGCCTTTTTTCCTAACCTTCGGCCCAAGGCATGGCGTCCATCGCCATATCGACAATCACTTGCAATTGATCCCGTCCTACACCCGTGCGCGCCAAAGACGCCATGGCGACAATCTGGGCATTCAAAAACATCAACAAGCGGTCACAATCGGCGTTGGGCGTAAGCTCGCCCTCGTAAAATGCAAGGCGCAACCGATTTTGCAAAGCGATGACCCCTTTGGATTTCAGCGCCGCCAAACGCGGGCCAACCGGCTCGGACGTGTCACCAAAATCAAAACTGGCCAGAATACACATGCAACCATGAGGTTGCTCAGGTAATGTGACACCGTCCGCTAAACCGTTGAGATAGGTTTTCAGATCCGTGCGAAACGGGCCTGTTCCTTGTTCAAACGGAATGCGCACCGGGTCACCATATTTTTCAACATAGCGCTCCAAGCTTTTTATAAAGAGCGCATCTTTGTCACCAAACGTTGCATATAGCCCCGGTTTGGCCATGCCAGTGACCTCGGAGATGTCATTCATCGAGGTCCCCGCATAACCGCGTTTCCAAAACAGTCTTAGCGCCTCGGACAACACTTTATCCGGGTCATTCTTACGTGGCCGGCCTCGTGCCATCAGTGTCTCCGAAAATTTTATACCAATCGGTATTTAAACGCCTTGACTATCCACTTCAACACCTCAAATAAAGTACCACTTGGTATTTTAAAGGAAGCAACCATGACTGACCTCTCCTCCTCTGTTGTCTTTGTTACCGGCACCAACCGTGGCATTGGCCGCGCTTTGGCCCAGGAACTGCTCGCAGCTGGCGTTTCAAAACTATATGCTGCGGCCCGCAACACCGCCTCTTTGACCGAACTTGTCAACGCCCACCCAGATCGGGTGATCGCTGTGCAGCTAGACGTCACTAAAACCGACGAGATCGCCAACGCCGCCACCTTGGCCTCGGACACAACCTTGTTGATCAACAATGCCGGTGTTGCCGGTTTCACCAGTTCGATGTCCGGTGACGCTGTTGAACAGGCACGGATCGAAATGGACGTGAATTATTTTGCACCACTAGCCGTCACCCAAGCCTTTGCCCCGGTTCTCAAGGCCAATGGCGGCGGCGGGGTTGTGTCGCTAAGCTCAATTGCCGCACTGTCGAATTTCCCTGTTCTGGGCACTTACTCGGCCTCCAAAGCCGCTGTGCATTCGCTGATGCAAGCGTTTCGCGCCGAACTGGCCGCCCAAGGGACCTACGTCGGCACCGTTTACCCCGGCCCTGTTGATACGGATATGGCCGCCAAATTTGAGTCCGAGAAGACCGCCCCCGCCGATGTTGCCAAGGCTATTTTGGCCGGGATCAGCGCCAAACAGGAAGAGATTTTCCCAGACTCGATGTCGCAAAACCTTGTCGCGGTGCATGACAAGGACCGCCATGAATTGGATGCGATGACGGCGACGTTCTTGCCAGCGGCCTAAAATGAAAAAGGCCTTCGCAGAAATGCGAAGGCCTTTGATTGCGTTTCTAACCCTTTGATTTTGAGAGGGTCGGACCTATGCCGCCGCCGCTAATCGCAATTAGTCTTTGGCTTTGGGCAAACTGCCTAGGTGCTTTTTCAACGCCCCGGCATTCTTTTTCTTGCGGCCCTTATAGGGGTTTTTGTCGCCCTGCCCGCGCATGGTTAATCGGATAGGCGTGCCAGGCATATCAAAATCCTCGCGCATGCCGTTGACCAGATAGCGCGAATAGCTTTCGGGCAATTTATCAGGCAAAGAACACATTACAACAAAGCCCGGAGGACGGGTTTTGGCTTGGGTCATGTAGCGCAATTTGATGCGGCGACCTTGCGGCGCGGGCGGCGGGTGACGCTCGATCATATCACCAAGCCAGCGGTTCAGCTGAGCGGTTGGAATACGGCGGTTCCAAACGTCATGGGCCTTCATGATCGCGGCATGCAATCTCTCCATGCCGCGCCCGGTCCGGGCCGAAACGGTCACCAAAGGCGCGCCGCGCAATTGTGGCAGCAGACGTTCAAACGCCTCTTTCAGATCGCGCAGTTTTTCTTGTTTTTCGTCTTCGATGTCCCATTTGTTGACCGCAACCACGACGGCGCGACCTTCGCGTTCAGCCAGATCGGCGATCTTGAGATCTTGGTTTTCAAACGGAATCGCCGCATCGAGCAAGACGACAACAACCTCGGCGAATTTAACCGCCCTGATCCCGTCAGAGACCGAAAGTTTTTCAAGCTTTTTCTGAACCTTGGCGCGTTTGCGCATCCCGGCGGTATCGAAAATCCTCATATGCACACCGTTCCATTCTTTTTGAACGGAAATGGCGTCGCGGGTGATTCCTGCCTCTGGGCCAGTCAACAGACGATCTTCGCCGATGATCTGGTTGATCAGCGTTGATTTCCCCGCATTCGGGCGGCCAACCACGGCGATCTGCAAGGGTTTTTCGGCTGTAATTGGGCGCGGTGCGTCGGGGTCTTCGTCGTCAACTTCGACTTCAACCTCTGGGGCGTCCGCTTGCGCGCGGGCCTGAAATTCTTCGTCGATTGGCAAAAGTGCGGAGTACAGTTCGTTCATGCCTTCGCCATGTTCGGCGGACAGGCGCATCGGCTCTCCAAGACCCAGACTGTAGGCTTCGATGACACCTGCATCCGCAGCCGCCCCTTCGGCCTTGTTCGCCGCCAGAAGAACCTTGTCGGCACGTTTACGTAGGATTTCGGCGAAGACCATATCGTCGGGCAAAATCCCGGCCCGCGAGTCCACAAGGAACAAGCAGACATCGGCCATATCAACGGCGCGCTCAGTTAATCGGCGCATCCGTGCCGGCAGCGATTCGTCGGTGGCGTTTTCCAACCCGGCGGTATCAATCACGGTGAAGCGTATGTCGCCCAGACGCGCCTCGCCTTCACGCAAATCGCGTGTGACGCCGGGCTGATCATCGACCAGCGCGAGACGCTTGCCCACAAGGCGGTTAAACAGGGTCGACTTACCCACATTGGGGCGGCCAACGATGGCGAGGGTGAAAGACATGGGTGACACTCCGGATCAAGCCGCCCGCTTAGCCTATTTTGTTCGGACAGGAAAGCCCTGACAGACCGGCACGCGCGCCGCCCAAATTCCATGCATGGAATTTGCAAAACGCGTGCACGCGTTTTTGGGCGACGTGTCGATCACTTGTGCCTATTTAAAGGCGTGCAAAACCCCGTCGCCCGACACCACATAAAGCGTGTTACCCACAACGATGGGCCGGGTTGTCGCGCCGCCTTTGATGTCAACGGACGACACCAAAGACCCATCAACCGGCGAAAAGCTGCGCAGTTGTCCATCCGAGCCCGCCACGATCAAACGCCCACCCGCGAGGATCGGACCATGGTTTGCATAGCTGCTGTCGCGCTTTCTGTTTGGTTTATTGCGAGGAACCCAACCGGGGAGGTCTTTGGCCCAAATCTGCTCGCCACTAGTGGCATCCAGCCGGATCAACTGATTGCGATCCGAAACAAAAAACACCGATCCACCGGCTGGCCAAGCGGGCCCCAGGGCCCCTTGGCGCGTGGTCCACATCCGCTCTCCATCATGCAGAGACAATGCAACGATACGCCCGGAATGGTTCCCAACATATACCGTATCGCCGGAAATCACTGGATCCCCCGTAAGGTCATCAATCCCGGAAATGGCAACGCCATTGCGCCGCCCCAAAATGTCGGCATTCCAGAGGCGCAAGCCTCCTTGACGGAAGGCTGCCTGTACGGTGGCAGCCCCAAAGGAAAATATCACATGTTTGTCGCTGACCGCTGGGGCCGGCGCTCCGGCAACATTGTTGATGTCGCCTGTTCCCTCGATCTGCCACCGGATGCGTCCGGAATCAGCTTCGATGGCCCATCCCACTTGATCTGCGGACACGATGTACAAGACGCCATCGCGAATGGTCGGCGCTCCGGTTGCGGTCCCGCCCAGCCGCTGCACCCAAAGTTCTTTGCCACTAGCAGGGTCCAAAGCTGAAAGCGTGCCAAAACCCGACGCCACATATAGTTTGCCGTCTGAGTATGCCAGACCGCCACCTTGCGCCTCGATGTTTTTATCACGCAACGGGGTAAGGTCGTGGCTCCACACCACCTGCCCGGCGGTTGAAACTGCGCTGACAACGTGTTCCGAATCCATAGTGAAAATGCGACCATCGGCGGACACAGGATCGACATTCAAACGTTGCCGACGGCTATCACCGGCCCCGATATCCGTCGCCCAAACTTCGCTCAAAGAGGATGACAGCGCCGCGTGAGACACACGCACATGTGGCGAAACCATGCTTTGAGGCCAGAAGCCATTCGTTTGAGCAGCAGGCAATGCTACCGGCTGTGATCCATCTTCGACAAGGGTTTCATCCGAGCCAGCCTGGCTTTGCAAGACATCGCGGACATTCATACGTTCGCCCGTAAGGATCTCTTCCTTCTCGGCACAGCCAGCCAAGACAACAGCCCCGAACACAGCCCCGATTAAACCGAGCGTTTTTGCCTTTTGCTCCATGGTTTGCCCCTTCCTGCCAGCTCTTTGGCTCAGCTCTGTTCGACTGCGCCACCCAGCGCCACAATCAACTGACTTGCCCGGCGGCGCAACCCTGTGGTCACTTCGGAATCCACAATCAACGCTTGTAGGCGGGTCAATGCCGCTTCTTTGTTGCCGATCTCAATTTCGAGGAGCGCCAATTGCTCCTCGGCCAAAAGGCGCAAAGGCTGACCAGCGATGGCCAAGGCCTCAAATCCAATCCGCCGCTCCTCAACCGACAAGACCTCGGCACTACGCGCCAAGGCTTTGTAGCTCGCGATCTGTCGATAGATTGTAGGGACATTGGAATCATTGGAAACCGCCTGCAAGCGCGCAATCGCGGCGGCATCATCGCCCTCGGAGCCTTGCTCGGCTGCGATCAGCATATCGAGCACCGCTTTGGCATCCGGGCCGGAGGTCGTCAGGCCTTCCAGCGCCGACACGCGCGCGGCGCTGTCCTCGGTTTCCAGCGCCGTCAAAATCCCGTCACCAAAGGCCTGTGCCTCGGCGGATTGGGTCGCGTTCTGATACTCACGCCATGCCGTTCCACCAACAATGCCCAAGACAACCAACACGGCAACCCAGCCGTAGCGTTTCATCAACTTGAAAACGCGGTCGCGGCGGACCTCTTCAGTGACTTCTTCGATGAAGCTTTCCGGATTGCTCACATTGCCTCCTTGGCCCCTGCGGCCAAACTTGTGCTTTTGCCTCTCATACCGTGCCACACGGGCGGTGCCAAGGGACCACAACTGTCCAATTTTGGCACTATGTTGTCAGAAAATCGCCTTGAGAGCGGGATTAAACACAGAAAACACTGGTGCTGTGGTTGAAGATGACTCTGCGACACCCTAAAACTGAACTAACCCGTTTAGAAAAGCGGCGGGGCTTTGTTTTTCGACATGCGCCCTTAGATATATAATTCGGTGCGAACGCACCACATGATAGATGGACAGTGGGTCAACAATGCGTCTTTTCTCTTTGATAACTGCCATGGTGGTGGCTGCCGTGTTATACGGCATTGTTTTTGAACGTGATCGCCTCTTGGAGTTTGCGGGTGTCACATCAGATGACGCCCCCGCCGAAGACGCCTCTCTTGAGGTCACTGCCGAGGCGTCCACCAAGACCATCCCCGAGGGCACAGTGCGTGTCATGGCGCTGCGCTCGGTTGCCCAGGAAATCGACAATGCGGTTTACCTGCGCGGTGAAACCTCTGCTCTGCGTGAAATCGAAGTGCGCGCCGAAACCAGCGGCAAGATCATCACCGACCCATTGCGCAAGGGCACGATGGTCGAAGAAGGACAATTGCTCTGTGCGGTCGATCCCGGGACCAGCGACATAAACCTACGTGAAACTTTGGCGCGTTTGGCCGAGGCCAAGGCGCGTTTGCCCGAAGCCGCCGCGCGCTTGCTAGAGGCCGAGGCACAAGTGCCCGCCGCGCGCGCCAGCATTTCAGAAGCCGAAGCCGCCGTGCCCGCAGCCGAAGCCCGGCTTCTAGAAGCCCGCGCTGGTATCCCCGCCTCTTTGGCCCGTTTGGAAGAGGCCAAAGCCCGCGTCCCCGAAGCGCAAGCCCGTCTCGAAGAAGCCAATTCGCGCATCCCAGAAGCCGAAGCGCGCCTGTCAGAAGCCGAAGCCGCCGTGCCCGCAGCCAAAGCATCGCTGGCCGAGGCAGAAACCCGGCTCCCCGAAGCCGAAGCGCGGTTGATCGAAGCAAAGGCCCGTGTGACCGAGGCTGAAATCAATTTGAACGCCGCGCAAAAACTACAAAGAGGCGGGTTTGCCGCCAAAACCCGTCTGGCCGGGTCCGATGCGGCCAATGAAGCCGCCAAGGCCGGGGTTCAAAGCGCCCTCGCCGGATTGAAAGCTGCCGCCAGCGGCATCGAAAGCGCCAAGAGCCGCCTTCAAGGGGCATTGGCCGGAGTGCAAACCGCCAAAAGCCAAGTCGAATCTGCCCGCGTCGGTGTCCAAGCCGCCCAGAGCCAGATTCAGAACGCCAAAGCCGGTGTTCAAACCGCCGAAAGTCAGGTCGAAGGCGCGCGCGCGGCCGTTGAAACCGCCATAAGTGCGGTTCAAGGGGCCAAGGCCGCCGTGATCCTAGCCACCTCACAGCTTGAAGGGGCCGAAGCGGGCGTGCAAGCCGCTAAGACCGGCGAAGAAAGCGCGCGCACGTCGATCCAAACCGCCGAAGCCGCCATTGCCGGGGCTGAGATGAGCATTGACCGTCTTGGCATTCATGCGCCCTTTGCCGGGTTGCTGGAAACCGATACCGCCGAACTTGGCGCGCTGCTGCAACCGGGGGCCGCCTGTGCCACGATCATTCAGCTTGATCCGGTCAAGATTGTTGGCTTTGTCCCAGAGGCACAGGTCAACCGCGTCCTGTTGGGGGCCAACGCCGGGGCGCGTCTGGTCGATGAGCGCACTGTCGTGGGAAAAGTCACGTTTGTCTCGCGGTCGGCTGACCCGCTGACCCGTACCTTCCGTGTCGAAATCACCCTTCCCAACCCCGACCTGAGCATTCGCGACGGTCAGACCGCCGACCTGGCCATCGAAGCCGAAGGGGCCAAGGCGCATCTGTTGCCTCAATCCTCGCTGACGCTTGATAACGATGGGCGCCTGGGCGTTCGCCATGTGGCCGACGACGGTACGGCGCGATTCTTGGCGGTGAAATTACTGCGCGATTCCATTGACGGGGTCTGGGTTTCAGGCCTACCTGAGACGGTTGATATCATCACCGTTGGCCAAGAATACGTGACCGATGGCGTGCCCGTTGCGCCCAGCTTTGAGGAGGTCATCCAATGACCGGCATCATCGACTGGGCCTCTGAACGCGCCCGAATGGTTATCGCCTTTATCGTGTTGTCCCTTGTGGTGGGCGGCTACGCCTACCTCTCTCTGCCCAAAGAAGGCGAGCCGGATATTGAAATTCCGGCTCTCTTTGTATCGGTGCCTTTCCCCGGCATTTCCGCCGCCGATGCGGAAAACCTTTTGGTTAAACCAATGGAAACCGAGCTGGCCGATCTCGATGGCCTCAAGAGCATGTCCGGCACCGCCTCTGAAGGTTACGCCGGTCTGGCGCTTGAGTTCGAATTTGGCTGGAACAAGACCAAGATCATGGCCGATGTCCGCGACGGGATGAAAAACGCCGAGGCCGATTTCCCCGACGGGGCCGAGCAGTATTCGATCAACGAAATCAACTTTTCCGAATTCCCGATCCTGATCGTCAACCTCACCGGCCCATTGCCGGAACGGACGTTGAACAAGGTCGCCAAAGACCTGCAAGACCGGGTCGAAGCCCTTGATTCCGTTCTCGAAGCCGGGATCGCGGGCAATCGCGATGAGATGCTTGAGGTCATCATCGACCCGCTGCGCCTCGAAAGCTATAATGTCACCGCCGCCGAGTTGATCAGCGTTGTGCAAAACAACAACCAGCTGATCGCCGCCGGTGAAGTGCGCACCGATCAAGGGACCTTTGCCGTCAAAATTCCGTCGAACTTTGACGAGGCCGAAGATGTCTTTAATCTGCCGGTCAAAACCAATGGCAACCGGTCGGTGACGCTTTGGGATTTGGCCGAGATCAATCCAACATTCGAAGACCGCGAAGGCACCGCCCGTTTTAATGGCGAAACCACCGTGGCGCTTCAGGTTGTGAAACGCAAAGGGTACAACATCATCGACACCTCGGAAGAGGTTCGTGCGGTGATCGAAGAGGCCCGCAAGGCATGGCCCGAAGAGCTTAACGCAATCATGAAGGTTGGGTCCTCCAACGACCAAAGCCGTCAGGTCGACAGTATGGTAAGCCAGCTCGAGGGCTCGGTTCTGACCGCGATTGCGCTGGTGATGATCGTGGTTTTGGCCTCGCTTGGCCTGCGCCCTGCCCTCTTGGTTGGGTTTGCCATTCCGACATCGTTTTTGCTCTGCTTCCTCACGCTCGCCCTCATGGGCATAACGATCTCTAACATTGTGATGTTTGGCCTGATCTTGGCCGTGGGCATGTTGGTTGATGGCGCGATTGTTGTGGTGGAATATGCCGACAAACGCATAGCCGAAGGCACCGGCCCGATGCACGCCTATGTTGAGGCCGCCAAACGGATGTTCTGGCCGGTTGTCAGCTCGACCGCGACGACGCTTTGTGCGTTTTTGCCAATGCTGTTCTGGCCCGGCGTTCCGGGTCAATTCATGGGCATGTTGCCCGTCACCTTGATCTTTGTTCTCTCGGCCTCGCTGATTGTGGCGCTGATCTATCTGCCCGTCATGGGCGGTGTCTCTGGCCGCTTCTCGCGCCAAATCCACGTTATGGGTGACGCCATGCGCGCCCGCTTGCCATGGGTTGTGCGTGCGGTGTTGGTTTTGGTCGGCATCTTCGGTGTCTTTGTTGGCGCAATGATGGTACTGAACCCATCCTACCTCTCTGAAACCGAGGCCACAGGCTTTGGCGCGCGCATGCCCGGCGTCATCATTTTCCTGATATTCTCAATCATCACCTCGATCTTTATGGACAGCGCCGAATTCCGTCGCAAACGCACCCATATCGACAGCGCCTACCGTCGCACGCCCTTTGGCATGTTCATCAAATTCATCGCTGGAAACCCGGTTATGCCGTTGGTCTCCGTTGGCGCGGTGATCTTTGTGGTCCTAAACGTGTTCACCTATTTCGGCGAAAACAACAACGGCGTTGAATTCTTTGTCGAAAGTGAACCGGAACAAGCGATTGTCTATGTGCGTGCTCGCGGTAACCTATCCTTGGCCGAAAAAGACGCATTGGTGGAACGGGCTGAAAAGATCGTTCTGGCCCATCCCGGTATTCTCAACGCCTTTGCCTTTGCTGGTGACGGCGGTTTGGACAACAACACCGGCGGTGCGCAGCCCCCCAAAGACACCATTGGGCAGGTTCAGTTTGAAACCATTCCATGGGAAGACCGTCGTGCCTATGCCGATGAAACCGGTCATGACTATGACAAGCTTGATGGCGACGTGATCATTGATGATCTCACCGCCAAGCTTGAACAAATCCCCGGTATCAAGATCGAAATCCTAGCGCAGGCCCGTGGCCCGGCCTCGGGAAAACCGGTTCATTTGCGTCTAAAGGGCGACAATTGGCAGGACCTTTTAGATGCGGCAGCCATGGCACGGGCTCAATACGACGCGACCCCCGGCCTAACCCTGATCGAAGACACACGCCCCCTTCCCGGTATTGATTGGGAAATTGAGGTCGATGTCGAAAAGGCCGGTCGCTATGGCGCGGATGTCGCCACGGTTGGCGGCATGGTCCAACTGGTCACGCGCGGTATCTTGCTTGATAGCTACACTCCCGAAGGCTCGGACGAAGAGATCGAAATTCGTGTGCGCCTTCCGGAAGAAGATCGGGTGCTCAGCACCTTGGATTCGCTCAAAGTGCGCACCCGCGACGGTCTGATCCCGCTCTCCAACTTTGTCACCCGCAAGCCGGTTGAGAAACTGGCCGAGATCAACCGGATCGACCAGAAACGGTATTTTGACGTGAAGGCGGATGTCGGATCAGGTCTGGTCAATATTGTCAGCACCGAAGACGGCACCGACGTCTTATTGGCGACACTGCGTACCCTTGGCGACGATGTTGTGCCCCAAGGTGGAGAGGCCATCACCGGTTCGGATGGCGTCAACTATGAGGTGGTTGCATTGGATCAAGCGGCATCGGTCGCCGATGTTCAGTCGGCTTTGGACGGTGACGATGCCAAACCTGTTCCTCTTACCGCAAACGAACGTATCGCCCATATTACCAAATGGCTCGACACCAAACCTCTGCCCGCTGGGATTGAGTTTGAGTGGACAGGTGACCAAGAGGATCAAGCGGAAAGCCAAGCCTTCCTGACCTCAGCCTTTAGCGCCGCGCTTGGGTTGATGTTCATTATCTTGCTGGCGCAGTTCAATTCGTTCTACAACGCCACACTGGTTCTTTTGGCCGTGGTTTTGTCAACCACGGGTGTGTTGGTTGGCATGTTGGTGATGGATCAATATTTTTCGATCATCATGACAGGCACCGGGATTGTGGCCTTGGCGGGGATTGTGGTGAACAACAACATTGTTCTTATTGATACCTATCAGGAATACGCGCGGATCATGCCGCGGATCGAGGCGATCATTCGCACCGCCGAAGACCGTATTCGCCCGGTTCTTTTGACCACCATCACCACGATGGCGGGCCTTGCGCCGATGATGTTTGGCCTATCGCTAGATTTCTTTGGTGGCGGTTATTCGGTGAACTCGCCCACCGCCCTATGGTGGACAAACTTGGCGACGGCTGTGGTCTTTGGCTTGGGTGTCTCAACGGTTCTGACGCTGATCTTTACCCCATCCATGTTAGCGCTGCGCGTCTGGTTCTGGACCTATGTCAAATGGGTTGCCCGCCTTCTGGCGCGCATGGGATCAGGACGCAGCAGCCGCGCCGCCCGCGATTGGGCACTGGCCCGTCAGGCCAAACAGTCCAAGCTTCCTGAAATCTATTGGGATGAGGAACCAGCCACGGTTCAGCCGGTGGATTTACGCGCCGCCGAATAAGCCCATCAATGGGTGATACTGAAACAGGGAGCGAGGGGTTAATCCTCTCGCTCCCTTCTTTTTTGCCTCGGTGAAGTTAGGGCGTTGGTTGCAGTGTCTTGGGGGGCGGCGTAGGCTCGCGCGAAACGAGTTTTGCCCCGTGAGGATGTCATGAAAGACGCGAGCCCCCAAATCACCCCAGAGACCATCTATCTCAAAGATTACACCGCCTTTGGTTGGCAAATCGAAGATGTGCATCTGACCTTTCACCTTTCGCCCGGGGCGACGCGAGTGGTGTCAAAAATCCACTTTGCACCCAATCCCGATGCACCCGAGCAGGAATTTTTCTTGCATGGGGAACAGCTTAACCTGATCCGCGCGGCGATTGATGGTGAAGAGGTCTCTCCAGAGGTTGATGCGCATGGCCTGCGCTGCAAAGTGCCATCGGGCCCATTTTTATGGGAGTGCGAAGTTGAAATCGCCCCGGACGCCAACACCGCGCTCGAAGGGCTTTATATGTCCGGAGGCATGTATTGCACCCAATGTGAGGCCGAAGGCTTTCGCAAGATCACCTACTACCCCGACCGCCCCGATGTGATGGCGGTGTTCACCGTGCGGGTTGAGGGCGACATGCCGGTTTTGCTTTCCAACGGCAATCTCAAGGACAAGGGCGATGGTTGGGCCGAATGGCACGACCCGTGGCCTAAACCGGCCTATCTCTTTGCGCTTGTCGCCGGCGATCTGATCAATCACCCCGGCGCGTTCAAGACCATGTCGGGCAAAGACGTGGAACTGAACATCTGGGTGCGTCCCGGTGATGAGGGCAAATGCGCCTTTGGCATGGAGGCGCTGATTGCCTCGATGACATGGGATGAAGAGGTTTATGGCCGCGAATATGACCTTGATGTTTTCAACATCGTTGCGGTGGATGATTTCAACATGGGCGCGATGGAGAACAAGGGGCTGAATGTCTTCAACTCGTCTTGTGTTCTGGCCTCGCCCGAAACTTCGACTGACGCCAATTTCGAACGCATTGAGGCGATCATTGCCCATGAGTATTTCCACAATTGGACCGGCAACCGCATCACCTGCCGCGATTGGTTTCAGCTCTGTTTGAAAGAGGGATTGACCGTCTTCCGTGATGGTCAATTCACCAGCGATCTGCGCAGCGCGCCGGTCAAGCGGATCGAAGATGTGATCACCTTAAGGGGCCGTCAGTTCCCCGAAGATCAAGGGCCGCTGGCGCATCCGGTGCGCCCCGAAAGCTTTCAGGAAATCAATAACTTCTACACCGCCACCGTTTACAAGAAAGGCGCAGAAGTCATTGGGATGCTCAAAACGCTGGTTGGCGATGTCGCCTATTCCAAGGCTGTTGATCTTTATTTTGAACGTCATGACGGCGATGCGGCGACGATTGAGGATTGGATCAAAGTCTTTGAAGACAGCACCGGGCGCGATCTGACCCAATTCAAACGTTGGTATTCACAGGCTGGTACGCCCTTGGTGGACGTGTCCGAAGACTGGAAAGATGGCACTTTCACCCTAACGCTAAAGCAGCACACGCCGCCCTCCCCCGGTCAGGATGTCAAAGAGCCCTATGTCATCCCGATTGCCGTTGGTTTGATCGGCCCGAATGGCGACGAGGTTCTGGAGACACAAATCCTTGAGCTGACTGAAGCCGAACAGAGTTTCAGCTTTGACGGGTTGTCTACGCGCCCTGTGGCCTCGGTCAATCGCGGGTTTTCCGCGCCTGTTGTGCTTAGCCATGATGTCGATCGCGCCTTTTTGCTTGCCCATGATACCGACCCGTTCAACCGATGGGACGCCAGCCAAGGATTGGCCAAAGAGTGCCTTGTGGCGATGATCCGCGATGGGGCCGAGCCGGACTCGATCTGGCTTGATGGGTTGGAGCGCGTCTTGCGCGACAGCACACTTGACCCGGCCTATCGCTCTTTGATGCTCGACCTGCCCGGTGCGTCGGAAATTGCGCAAATCTTGGCCGACCAAGGCGTGACCCCCAATCCCGAGGCGATCTGGGCCGCGGGGGAGCGGCTTGTTCTGGCGCGGGCTGAGGGTTGGAAAGACCTCTTGCCACAACTGGCAAAAGAGGCACAGGTCAAGGGCATCTACAAACCCGATGCAGAGCAATCTGGCAAGCGCGCGCTGGGGGCCAGCGCCGCGACTTTGATCAGCCGGTTGGATGGTGGCGCCGCCGCACAAGAGCGGTTCGACAACGCCGACAACATGACGTTGCAACTCTCTGCGCTTGCCAACCTGATCCGCGTTGGCACAGGGGATGAGGCCCTAGTCAAGTTCTATGAGCAATGGAAAGACGACCGGCTTGTCATGGACAAATGGTTCGGTCTGCAAATTGGTGCGTCGCAACCTGAGGCGGCGATTGAGCGGGCCGAAGCCCTTACCCAGCACGCAGATTTCGATTGGACCAATCCAAACCGGTTCCGCGCGGTGTTCGGAGCCTTGGCCATGCATCACGCCGCCTTCCATCATGTGTCTGGGCGCGGCTATGCCTTGTTGACCGATTGGTTGATCAAGCTGGATGACAAGAACCCACAAACCACCGCCCGCATGTGCAGCGCTTTCCAGACGTGGAAACGTTATGACGCCGATCGTCAGGCGCTTATCAAGACACAGCTCGAACGCATCATGGCCAAGCCGAACCTAAGCCGAGACACCAGCGAAATGGTGAGCCGGATTTTGGCCAGCTAAGCCCTTGTTCTTCTTGTGCCGTCGCGCCAATGTGGCGGCACAAGAGTTCAGGAATTTTTATTTATGCCTTTTATTATTGCCGCCCTTGGGGCCCTTGCCGCCCTTTATTTCTTTGTCATCCGGGCGCGCGGGGCCGCCGATATGGCCAGCGAAGTCTTGGACGCTGCAAACGATGTCCGGCTTGCGGCACGCCGGTTTGGCTTTACCCGCAAGACCAATATCCACCCGGTCGAAGCCATCGAAGACCCCGATATTGCCTTGGCCAGCATTGGCGCGGCGTTTGTCGAGTTGGATGACCTCCCCACCCGCGAACAGCGCGATGCCCTAAGTGCGGTCATTGCCCGGACGTGTGAAATGACCTTGCAAGACGCCGAAGAATTGGGTGTCTTGGGGCGATGGATGGTGGGCGAATGCGGCAGTCCGGATCAGGCAATTGTCCGTCTGTCTCGCAAGCTCTTTAAACTACAGGGGGCCAATGGCTTTGCCCCTGTGATGGAGGTGATCAAAATGGTCTCAACCGCCGGGTCGGGTTCGTTAAGCCTGAAACAAAAAGAGGCGCTGGATGACATCAGCCGCGCGTTCAAAGTCACATGAGTGACCTGCTAATTGTCACCGGGGCCAGCGCCGGGATTGGTGCTGCCACCGCGCAAATGGCCGGATTCAACGGTTGGAGCCGCGTAGTTGTGCATTACGGAACTGACAAGGCCGGTGCCGAGGCAACCGCCGCAATGGTCGAAAGCATGGGCGCACAGGCCTATCTTTTGCAGGCCGATGTCGCCAAACCCAAAGCCATCGAAAAGATGTTCGCCAAGATTGGTGACCTAAAGCCGGGGCGTATTGGGCTTGTGAACAATGCCGGGGTCGTCTCCCCCACCGGGAGCTTTGCCGATCAAACCCCGGACAAAGTCAAACGGGTGTTTGAGGTCAATGTTTTTGGCGCGTTCGAGGTCGCGCGGCAATGCCTGTTGCTGATGCGCGCATGGGGCAAAGGCGGGGCGATGGTCAATACCTCCTCTGCTGCGGCCCGTTTGGGATCGCCCAACATGTATGTCGATTACGCGGCGTCCAAAGGGGCCATCGAAACGATGACCATTGGCTTGGCCGAAGAACTGGCCGCCGAAGGCATCCGCGTCAACGCCATCCGCCCCGGATTGATCGAAACCACAATCCACGCCAAGGGCGGTGCCCCTGACCGGCTAGACCAAATCGGCCACACGCCCCCCATGGGCCGCCCCGGCACCCCAGAGGAATGCGCCGAAGCGATCTTGTGGTTGCTCTCGGATCGGGCAAGCTATGTCACTCGCACCATCATGGATGTCACTGGCGGGCGTTAACCGGTCGGGGGTGGGGTTGATCCAGGAGCTCCCCCATATGGAGTCTAAACTGGCGGATATTCGTCACAAGACAGCATCCTTTTCAGCTCAAAGCTGTGGACCCTCAAACGACGTTTTTGGCATGAGGGAACCCGATCGAGGAGGCGAATGCCGCCAAGTCATGGTGCCTCTAGCTCGCTGATTTTTTGACAGCAACGGTCCTTGGTTTTGAATTCTGCTGGCTGTGCTGAACAATCCAATCGACAAGGTCACGTTTGCGGATCGGCTTGGTCAAAAAATGGTCCATACCGGCGTCCAGACAAGATTGCATTTCTGCATCAAATGCATGAGCCGTCAAAGCGACGATGTATGGCTGATTTATATCAAGCTTCCTGATTTCCTTAGTTGCATCAAGACCGCTCATTTTGGGCATCGAGACATCCATGAAGACCAAATCTGGTCGGGTCTCCCAGGTCTGTTGAACAGCCTCAAGGCCATCACAGGCAAAACTAAGTGTGATAGGCAGTGACTCTAAATACTTAGATAGCAACAACCTATTTGTCTTATTATCCTCAGCGACCAGAACATTCAGGCCCTCTAGGCTAGAATACTCTAATGTCTGGTCACCATTGGTAGCTGGTTTTTTCTCGGCTGGGACAGCCTGGGCATCTGTCGGAACCTGAACCCGAAACACCGACCCGGTCCCCAGCTCAGAGGTAACAGATATCTGCCCGCCCATCACGTCAATGATGTGTTTTGAGATGGTCAATCCCAGCCCCGTCCCGCCAAATTTTCGGGTTGTTTCCACCTCGGCCTGAGTGAAGCGGTCAAAAATCTTGTCCAACTTGTCTTTTGAAATCCCGATACCGGTGTCTGCGACCTCAAAGCAAAGATTTGAAACCGCCGGACTTTCTTCATACCAAACCCGGACCGACACAGTCCCTTGTTCCGTGAATTTAAGTGCATTCCCAATTAGATTCACAACGACCTGACGCAAACGGCCTTCATCTGCTCTCACAGTTTCAGGACAAGAAGCATCAATTTCGAGCGAAACCTCGATGCCTTCACTCCTGGAAGACGAGCCCAGGAGTGAAACCGTATCGTTGAAAAGAGCACTTACATTGAAGTCGACGGCACTAAGTTCCAGTCGCCCGGCATCTAATTGTGACAGATCAAGCACATCGTTAATCACGCTCATCAAAGATTGGGATGATCCAACTATGGTGCGTATATATTGCGATTGAACGTCAGTTAGCTCCGTTTCAGTGAGTAGGTCAGCCATGCCGATAATACCGGTTAGAGGCGTGCGAATTTCATGGCTCATATTGGCGAGAAACTCGGCTTTGGCACGAGCCCCCTCCTCGGCTGCGCGACGTGCCTCGGCCATCTCAGTGGCCTGCGCTTTTGCCGCAGTCACATCACGTTCAATCGCAACGAAAAACTCAATATTGCCGTCGTCGTCATGAACAGGAAATAGATTGACATCGACCCAAATTCGACGACCATCGCGTGTGATGTTTTCGACCTCGCCGTGATACGCACGGCCGGCCTTAACGGCCTCATCAATTGGCATAAACTGCTGAAGGTTGACGTCGTCACCCGCCAAGAGGGATGAAATTTTGTTGCCAATCGCCTCTTCTGATGTGAAGCCTGTCACTCTGGTAAAGGCCTCGTTCACCCACATGATGCGCCGGCTAGGATCAGATAGCACAACACTGTCATTGGCCTTGCGCGCCACCAATGACAGCTTGCGAAGCTCCTTTTGATGGCTCAGCATCCGAGCATTGGCTTTCTTGAGTTCTGTCTCCTTGGTTTCCAACGCTTGGGTAATTCGGAAATTGTTCACGCCCGATTTGGTAAAAGCCGCAAACATATACACCATGCAAACCAACAACATTGTGCCGGAAACATCCGTGAAGCTGAACACGTCAAAGCTATTTATTTGAAAAGCCTTGATGAACAAGAGTACAGCCGGCGTTGCCGCGTAGATACCCAAGCGCACCAAACCAACAAGCGGGAATTTCGGCATGGAGATAGCCGAATTGACGGCCCCCATGCCCAAACCGCCGATAACAAACAAAATATTTGCTTCTTCCCCAGCAAGGAAGAAGTAAATGGACGTGGCGACCCCAAGCGACACCCCTTGCATGGCACCCGATAGAACAGTGAAACGTTCGGCCCGTCTCAGTTCGTCATAAAGGATAAATCGGCGAACCGGTTTGTTCAAAATCCAGCAATCCAAAAGATCACAGGCCAACAACAAAACATAGGCCACCAAAGCCGGGAAAAGGCCCAATGCAAAAAAGCCAAGCCCGCATCCAACAGTATAGAGCAGCATGCGCATTGGAAAACGGTGGACCCGTTCATCCGCATGGGACAAAAGCAACCGCTTCCGGGCCTCTCGGGACGACGCCCAATTATCCGCCTTGTTCGTCGCCAAATTTGGTTGTCTCTTGATTGCTAAGATAGCAAACAAGATAGCGTCTAGGCCGTTAAGATACCTCTAAACCTACAAGGCCGTTCGCTGGATTTTATCGTCACAGCATAATTCCAGCAACAAGGCCAAACACAACCAGCGCAGCAATAGCATACAGAGCCGCCTTCCCTGCTTTTTCCAACCACCCCATAACGCCGGTCCGTCGGCTTTGGGGTTTCCAAATCAGATAAAACGCAGCAACGGTCAACACCGGCCCCAAGCCCGGAAAGGGAAATAGAAACAACGCAAAAAACGACAGCACAGCGTTCCACAAAAAGGGTCTACGCCGCGCAGTAACTTGCTCATTTGCCAACCAGGGGGCACTGCGATCCTGGCTTTGCTCCCGGCGTCCTGGGCGCTCTCTTGTGCGACCTGTCCGTGGCACCTTGGTCGGTGAGGCCGCGTGGGACATGTCTTTGCGATCAAAGCTTGGCAGCTTTTCTGGTACAAATTCCGGGCGCTCTTGCGGCTGTTTCCAATCCTCGCTCGGGGCTTCCCCTATAGCGCTTCGGTGGCGAAAATTCTCGGCATAATTGGCCTCA
The DNA here is from genome assembly GCF_058892305.1 of Pelagimonas sp. Taxonomy (NCBI): domain Bacteria; kingdom Pseudomonadati; phylum Pseudomonadota; class Alphaproteobacteria; order Rhodobacterales; family Roseobacteraceae; genus Pelagimonas; species Pelagimonas sp. Next base: position 14,104 of record NZ_JBZXVN010000020.1, on the reverse strand, counting down.
GACGTGTCGGGGACAAAGCTTGGATCCCGCCCCAGTTGCGCCCAGGCTTGTTCGGCCAAACGATGTGCGTCGGGGCCACCCACCATATGAAGGAAGGACGCGTAACCGCGCCCACTATCAAGCGGATTCCCCGTGCGGAAACTCTTGGTTGGGCCACCATTTTGACGCGCTTGATGTAACCAAGCCCGAAAAGCGCGGCGATCTTTGCGCGGCACGGACACTTTGTCGTTGACCACCAATCCGGTAACTTCCTGACGACTTCCCTTGCGCATGATCCGGGTTTTGTCAGGATGCACAACAAACCCTTCATCCTCGACGATCATACCAACAGCGCGTAGTAATTGCCCAATCCGGTCACCTTCGGGCTGCGCCCCCGAAAAAGTCAGGTCATCTGCGTAACGTGTGTAGGTCAGACCAAAACTCGCCGCCAACCCCGTGAGACGTCTATCCAGCCGCTTGGTCACCAAATTGGCAATGGCCGGGCTTGTCGGAGCCCCTTGCGGCGTCTTGCGATCCCCCTGTGCAACATAGAGTTTCTCACCATCCACGGTAAGGGTTTCACGCTCGGCCTCCGTACAGATTAGCCCAAGAACCGCGGCCTCGGCCTCGGCATATCCCATTGAAACAAAGAGCCCTTTGACGCGCTTATAGGTAATCGTGGGAAAGAAATCCTTGAGGTCGAGATTGATGACAACGTCTTGACCAACATGCTTTTCAGCATTGGTCAAGATAGAGCGACCGCTTCGAAACCCATGTGCGGCATCATGCGGGTCCTGAGCGTTTAGGATATTGTCCAAGACCCAGTATTGTGCCCGTTTCAAACGCGGCATAGGGGCCGAAATCATCCGTACGCCCCCGGTTTTCTTGGGAATTTCCAAGTGCCGGTAATGACAAACCTTTGACACCTTGCGATCAAAGGCTAAGAACCGCAATTCGGCAACGGAAATCCCCATCTTTTCGGCAATATCCTCGACGCTCTCAAACGCTGGAAGGCCCAAAGTGGTCAAACGCTCCCGATCAGCGCGCCGATCCGTCAAAGGCGCAGAGGAGACATCGCCAAGCGACGTCACATGCCGACGACGCCAGTCATCAAAGGCCGCCCCGCGGGCGTTTTTCGCTTCAATCGCTTTGCGTTTGGTTTCAACCCGCCGCAACCGCGCCTCGCGCATGCGCTCTTTCATAATGAGCTGCAAAGCGCGCTCGGGGTCCGACAAGGCGCGATCCTTGGAAAGCAAATCGCGCATTTCGCGCTGCAATTCTCCTTTGCGCTTGATGAAATCGGCTGGAAGTGAGGATTTCACAGTCCGTTCATCCCAGAACCCATGCCGGATCATTTCCTCCAGCACCACCTCATCCAGCGAGGATTCGCGAATACGCTCTCTCAGGTTCGCACTCATGACACACCTAACAGGTTCGGGCCGGACATAGCCGACCACAACAAGGGTTTTGGGGATAAGAACAAGAGGACCGGTGCCTTCGAACAGCGCTTAGGGCTGGATCGATCAACTCCCCGCACCCCCGCTCCCGTATGGCGTGTTGAGTTCTGCGAACTCAAACCGCAACCGTCATACGGGGGCTGGGGGTGCATCGTGAAGATCGAGCCAGCGACGCATGAGGTGTCAGTAGGCTCGGACGGCGAAACACCGCCCAGATTGCAAGGCCCCCGGCCTCTTGTCTTACGCGCGACACTAGCCTTGGGGTTGCAAGGCGACAAGCGTTTTTTCAACATCACTGTGTCGCCTCCATAGTGGCGATTGACGTGTCGTATTTGCGAATTTCGGCAGCACGGCGCAGGGCCAGCATATGGGCGCATGGCCCCTTGCGCAGGGCGTTGGATTGAAAGTGCCAGCAGGAGCAATCCCCCGAGGCAATACGCTCGTCGCCGTCCAAACCAACGCTAACAGAATGTTCACGGCCGTTCTCAGTGACCATGCCCTTGAACTCGATTGGACCCATCTTTTCCAAATCCACCAAACCGGCGGCAACGCATTGATCTGCAACCTGTTCCAGCTCTGATGAAAAGCGCATATCAGCAAGTTTAAGCGGCTCTTGAAACAGCTCGCGCAGCCGCCAGAAACCTTTATCGAGATCAAACATAACCCGCCCGGCCTGGGCCAAAGCAGTCAGCGCCGAGCTGGCGTCTTCCGAAGACATGCCGACGGCCCGCGCGATGTCATCTGCGCTGCCAACCCATTGGGTTTTAAGGTGCTCCAACACACGGCGGCTTAGATCGCCGGGAACCCGGCGACGGGGTGCCAAGAGGTCAAACCGCCCTGCCCCGCTCCAATCGTTGGCTGTCCAGCCAGACAAGCCAAGGGTGAAGGTCATCGGCCCCAAATCGGCGACCACAAAACAGGGCATGCCCGACCCCATGACATAAAGGTCAAAGCGTTTGGCAATTGGGATCAGCCGTTCCAGAATCCTAAACCTACGTCGCCCCCAAATGCGAATATCCTCGGCCTCACCAGTTTCGCAAAACGATCGCGGGCAATGCAGAACCTCGTTCCACGGCTCAAACACAAACTCCGCAGGCGCACCCGGTTTCATCCTAAGGCGCATCGAACGCGGCCCTTGTTTTTCGGTGCGTTTGCGCAGCGTGGCGCAAATATTGTGCATGTCCATGGGATGGAGATGCACCCGTTTCAGCGGCATCGTCATGGCCGAACTAACCTGAAGCAACCCGCGCACCCAACTGTCGGGCAGGTCAATCTTGTCCTCACGCAATTCCCGCCCGCCCTCGGTGGTGGCGGTGAACCCATCCGGTTCAATCTTCAACTCGGTTTGCTTACGACTACGCAGCTGTTGGAAACCATCATAAAGCTGCTGGCTGTAGTCGATATTTGTGACGCCGATCCGGCTCTCTGAGATCGTGTTAAACATGTCGAGATCAACCGACAAACGCCCATAACAGGCCTCATCAATCGAAAAGCATTCAAACGACACCTCGTCGGGATGCACGGCAATAATCGGATCGAGAATAATCCAAGCCGCACGATCATGCTTGTACAGCCATTTAAAATAACGGTTTTCTGCGTCACGATACGGCTTAAGCGCCTGACTCTCGATCTTTCGCATCTCGGCCAATTCCGCCGAAATCCGTTTACGTTCGTCCTGTAAGGTCGCCTTGGAAATCTTGGCCTCGGCCAAAAGCTGATCTTTGTGGCTCTCCAGCCATGCAAAATAGGCGCTGCGATCGGGTTGTTTGGGGCGCAAATCATGGGTGACCACATAGTGCAGCACCGACATCGCTTCGCGAAAGGCAACCGTATTGCCTAAGGTTCCCACAAACCATGTGGGATCCCGATTGAGATCTGGGGCAAACCCGATACCCGTTTCACGAGAGCCGCTTTGACCGGCATATTGACGTGTGACCTCCATCAACGGTCTCCCTGAACAATGCTGCGTCCAACCGTTTCCCCTACCAAATCAGGGGCATGGCGGCGCAGCTGCACCAACATCAACACAGCACGATCACGATCCGTTCGGGTGATTGAGGCGCTGATATCTTCAAGCAAGGCAAAGAGCCGCGCCTGCAAATCTGTGGGAGCCGTGGCCACCAGCTCTTCGAAATAACGCCACATCTGCTCCTTGGCGGGGCGGCTGGCGTGGGGGCGCATCAAAATTCTGCGCAAGGCCGGTTCCAGGTTACGAAACCGGGTCGCATCCTGCCCGGCATATTCGCGGACCAACCGCGCAAAGGTCAGTTGAAAACTTTTGCCGGGATGTTCGGCCAGACCGTCCAAAAACGCCGGGGCATTTTCGGGAGACATGGCGCGGGTCATAAGCTCTCGTCCGAACCCCTGCGCAGCTAGAGAGTTGCAATCACACAATGAAATGATCGCATCGGGCGGCCAGGTCTCGGTGCCCTGCGCACGGATCATCGCATAGGCGGCTTCTCGGCTATCGTCCCATTCACAATCCAAAAGCGCGAAAATATCGCGCGGCGATCTGGCCACATCATCGCGGCGGCTGTCCAAAGCGGCAACCGCCCAATCACGGGCTGTTTTCTGGTCACAGGCCCCAATACGCGCCAATTTTGACAGGCTAAAGTCATGCGCCGACATTTCATTCAAAACGACAGCGCCAATCCGACGCGCTGGTTCTGACCGGGCCCGGATCAAGCTCCAGACGACGTCAACACCTTGGCGCGCGACGGTTTTCCTCATGCTCCGGCTGGTTTGCGGCTCAAGATCAAAGGCCACGCGCGCGCGCGCGCCAAACAGCACGGCAAGTTCTTCACGAATTTCGTCGTCCAAATCCGTTTGATAGGCTTCGTGCAAAACCGCCAGCGTGACATCGCGTGCGCCATCCCCGCCGGATCGCACCAATCGGGCCACCGCGTCGCGGGCTTGTTCGCGGGTCCCGGCCTCACCATGAACCAAGAGCTCAACAACCAAAGGCACCGCGTTTTGCAGCACGACCACATCGGCCCCCGCCAGCAAAGCCGCAGCGGTTTCTTGCACTTCGGGCCGGTCCGATCCGGCCAAAGCTTGGGCATCAAAAAGCGAAATACCGTCTGGACGAACCGCCGCCAAACGCAGCGCAAAGAGCTGCACCGCATCGTTGTCATGCCGAGACAAGGCTAGGAGGTCGTCAGCAGCCAGAGCAAAAACGGCGGATTTATAAAGGGTGCCTAGAGTTTGGGCCAATGCCGAAGCTTTGGCCATGTTAAACACCGGCCCCAAAATCGGGCCAACCGCCGGACCACCCATCGAACCTGTTGAGCCGACTTCGCGTTTTGGCAAGGCTTGCAAGCGGGCGATAACCGCCTCGATGACATCCGCTCCGTCGGCCCGGCTTTTGGGCAAGGCATCCCCTAGCCAATCATGGGCCTCTGGGAGGAAAGCCACCAGCAAAGCGGCCAGATCATCGACCGCAGAAGCCCATCGTTCGGGTGAGAGTTGAAACGCCAACCGCGCCAATCGTTGCGGCTCGGCCCCCAATGCGCCGGCCAATAGACGCAATTTTTCGCAACTGAGCTGCCCAGCCTCGATCTGAAGCTTCAGAGCATGGGTGGCAAAACCTTGACGTATCAGGCTGGCGTCATAAAGGAGTGCCGCCACGTTCTGATCTGACAGGTTGGTGCAAAACGCGTCGTCCTGTGTGAGGATACGCGCGGCAAAGGATTGAACCTCGTCCAAAGGTGCCCGCCGTAAAACCGCCAAAAGCCGATCCGGTACGGCCTGCCACAATGGGGCAACCCCATGAGGGTCTTCCAACAGCTCTTTCAAGGCGAGAGCTTGGCCGGTTTTCTGGCTGGCCGCCACAAGAACACCGGCCCCCATCGCGGTAAACGCATCGTGTTTATACCCGCCAAGGCCACGCAAATAGCGCCTCACTCGGGTATTCAAATACCAGCGTGTGCGGTGACCAAAGGCATAGTCTGATCCATCCGCTGCCACCGCCTCCTTGAAGGAAACGTGTTGTTGCGCTGATCTTGAATAGACATAGTCTGCGGATGAGTTTTGTTTTTCGGTGGCGAAACGATCGGCCAAAACCCCAAAAACATCTGCATCATCAAAGGCTTCTGCCGCTTTGAATATCCGCCGGATGGCCCGAAACAGACCCGGTGTAAGCGGAACAATGTGCAAGAGTATCACCAAATTCGACCGCGCCACATCATCGTGGCGCGACATGGCATAGGCCGTTACAAGCCGCTCAGAAGCGTCTTGCCGCTGAGCCACTCCAAGCATTTGGTGCAAAAACGCCGCAGCGCTGGCTTCACTTGGCTCAGGGTGTTCGAGATAGGTATTTAGGTCGGTATCAGCCGTGAACCCGGCGGCATTGGGATCGCCCAGCATTTCCGCCAAAACCAAACGCGCCGCTTCGGCACATGGGGCGTCGGGGCTTTGCGTCAAAATACGGATTTGCTCGATCGCATCCTCGGACCACGGGGCTTCGCCCAATCGCCAGATTGCATAAGGTAAAACCCGCCGGGCCACGCCATCACGCAATGGCGCAAGGTCAATCAAGCGCGGCAGGGCGTCACTCACGCGACGTTGAGACAAACGCCAAATCAAACGCGCTGCATCTTGGTCGTTGAGACCAGGCAATTGTTCGAGCCGAGACAAAAGCCGCGCCGAATATCGGTCTAAACGCCCTGCAACAACCGGCGCGCCTCGCGGCTCGTCAAGCTGGGCACCCTCTTCAAAATATCCGCGTTTTTGGTAGGATAGAACCAAACTATCAAAGATTTTCTGAGCCCGATCCAGCGGAACAGCGTCCTCGGTCCGGGTCCCTTCGGTTTGGGACGAGCCGGCCCAACCATAGCGATAATTCACCAGAAAACCGGACCTGGCATCTATCAACTCAATTTCACAAACCAGATTGCGACCCGCAGGTTTGATCAGCCGAACGGACTTAAGTATGGCCATAAAAACCCCAGATATAGCGCGAAAAGCGTCAAACACACATTTTATTGCGGGTGACGCTAAATGACCTCGGGGGCAAAAACAACGCCTATTTAGGGTTGACTGCACCGCGTCTTGGGCCCGAAACGGGGAGCAGCCTGACGCATCTCCAAACCTTGTTATCTCGACCCATGACGGAGCTGTTTGCCCCCCACAGTCAAATAGAGAGCGTCCCCTAGCCCCGGTCTTGGCTTGCCTTTAACCGAGACGTTCGCAACCGTTCCAGATGGCCATTTTTAATAGCGTCTGGGTGAATAACGCCCAATTGAGCGGGCATCTCGGGCAAATCCAAAATATATGCAATAGCGAAACGATGCGCGCCCCCACCACTGCGCAAACAGGTGCCATCACGGCCAACATGCACAAGCGTTGCGCCATGGGCGCGCCGGTAATAATAGTGCGGCAACTCCTCCATATCCAAAAGTCGCCCACGCGCCCGTGTCTCTTCGAAAATCCGATCAAGCGCCGTGTAGCGCGCCAAAACATCCGCTGATGAACGACAGTCATCCGGCACGCGCCCCTGTTGAATTTGCTCCGCCATCTGCTTGTAAATCGGCGTCTCTTGCCATTCGGCCCCGTCGACCCAACGCATCTGGCAACTTCTCAATTTGGTGTTATCCAAAAGCGTTTTGGTGTGCTTGTCCCAATCTCCGGCCTTGACCATGCCGCTGTGTTGGCGTCCCAGCTTGGGGTAGCCGTTTCCTCGGGCGTAGGCCCGCGTAATGTCGCGCGGGCGTGGGTAGATGGCCATTGCCGAAAGCGGCGCAGCCGCGCCATAGCGCACCCTATTGGCCACGTCACGAATAACCTGTCTATACACATGGGCTTCGACGGCACGGTGAAGGCGTTGGGTCATGGAAGGGGAGGTTTGGGGTCGCATGGTCTTTAACTCAAAATGACCCCATACAACACCACATCCTGACATCCAGAACAAGCGCAACCTTGCGTGATGTAGATCCGTTCAAGCATCCCGCTGGAGGCCTTCTTACTTGACAAGCATATGGGGCAATGGTTGGTGACAAAAGGTTTTTGACGAAGGTTTTCGCCTGTCGTAGCCGCTAATCTAATGGGGTTTTTTACACTGTGACTTCAGGTGTTATATTCATCACTGCCGGCGAGAGCTTTACTCATGATGCCGTCGAGGCCGCCCGTAGCGTGCGGGAAACCAACCCTACGCTACAAATTGATCTGTTTTGTGACACGCCATCCAATGTTCCCGGCGATGTTTTTGACCAAATTCATACGATAGAAAATCCGCACCGTCGCTCGAAAGTGGATTGTCTTCCGCGCAGCAGGTTTGAGCGCACCCTTTACCTAGATAGTGACATTCGGGTGGTTGCAGATGTGACCAGCCTGTTTGCGATACTTGACCAGTTTGATTTTGCCGCCGCACATGCGCACGCCCGCAACCGCAGTCAAACCAATGCCATTTGGCGTACCGAAATACCCGATGCCTTTCCGCAATTGAACGGCGGCGTCCTATTGTTCCGCAAATGCCCTGAGGTTCAAACCTTGTTGGAAGACTGGGCCCAATCCTTTTCCTCCGCCGGATTTGCCAAGGATCAGGTCACACTTCGAGAACTCGTTTGGTTGAGCGATCTACGATTGTTCATTTTGCCACCTGAATACAATATCAGGTACCCAAAATATCTAAAATCATGGGCGAAAGATGAGGCGCAGCCAAAGATTCTACATTTCAAAGAATTTAATAGCGGTGGCAAAAAGAAGAAAACCAAACCGTCGTTGTTGAAGTTATTCCGATTATAAACCATGCCGGTTTGCACATATTTAGATAAAGCGATTTTCTTTGCGCATATCCCCAAAACTGGCGGGACAAGCGTTGAAACGTATTTGCGCCAAAAAGGTCCGGTTTCTCTTTTCGGAGAGCCAAAGATTAACGGGGTGCATTTACAGCATTTGGCACGAAAAACGGTGCAGGAGATTCCAAATCTCCCGAATTTTGATTCCAGTTTTGCAGTCATCAGAGACCCTGTCTCGCGTATGGTGAGCGAATATATATGGCGTTCTGATCCGCTCAATCCGTTGCAAAGACTGGCCCGTCCCTTTCACGGATTACAAGCGCGGCGCATAAAAGTCAGGGGCGTGAAACGCTCCCTCACTTTCGCAGAATGGGTTCCACTCGCTTTAGAGGAAGCGCGTGACAACCCAAATATGCGCGACAATCACATGCGCGCTCAGTGTGATTTTCTCGCCAAAGGCGATCGGCTCTTTCTGTTCGAAAACGGCCTGTTCCCGGTGTTTCGCTGGATCGACGCGACAACAGATGGCAAAGAAGGCGCACCCGTCCAGAAATTGAAAGCCAGCCGCGCCACCAAGCCACCGGTTGATGACGCGTCACGGCATCAAATCGAAGATTTCTATAAGCTAGACGTGGCTCTTTACCAATCCGTCAACGCCGGGCGAACCGTTTTATAACCCGCCAAGCATGAGTTAAACGCTCAGCCCCATGTTCTGATAAAGCGACCGCCATCGTGCGGTTTGAGCCTGAAATCCATAGGTTTCAATGGCATGTTTACGCAGTTTTACAGGGTCATAGGCCTCGGCATCATCCAAAACCGCCATCATCGCCTTTGCAAAGCTTGGGACGTCCCCCTTGGGCACCAGATGACCAAGCCCCGAGTGGTCGCCCAGAATTTCGCTTGGCCCATCTGTGTCCGTACTGACAACCGGCTTTCCGGCGGCAAGCGCTTCGACAACCGGCAATCCAAAAGTTTCATGATCGCTGGGCAAGCAACAACAATCCACCGCGTAGGACAGATGACGAATGTCTTCTCGGGAAATATTGCCCAAGCGCACAATCCGGTCGGATGCAGGATGCCCATCAAGTGCATTGTTCATCTTTTCTGGAATGGGCCCCGCGACAATCAACTTTGTGTCTGGACGTTGCGCCGAAACGGTTTCAAACGCCGCCAAAAGCAGATCCAACCGTTTTATATCGCGCCAATTCGTCCAAGCCCCAAACGTGAAAAACCCCTGCGTCTGGCTGGCAAATGCGTTTTGCGCAGGCGGATCGAGCGCCTCAAAGTCATCTGGAACCGGATTGGGGATGGTCACCCCTGTGTCCAGCGACAACTGAAACCGTTTTTCAATGGCGCGCAGAGTTCGGCTAGACACGGCTGCAACCGCATTCGCGCTTGTGAAGTAGGCCCGCAAGGCCTTGTCATTCAAAGCGACATCCTTGCGACCATAGCTTGTCAAATGCTCCCACGAGGCAAAGGGGCACCCGGCGGAATTGGCCACCCGCTGGGCAAGCAACCCGGTTCTGGGCGCGCTTTGCAATCCGACGACCGCATCAACCCTGTGCTGTTTGGCAACACGGGCCAATTGCCGAAAGAGTAGCTCATTGGCCAAGAAACGCGATTTTGACACCAACCGCCCGGTTCGGGTCATGGCTTGGTTGAGATAGGTAAGATCGGGAAACCCGTCGAGCGTTGAAGCCGCCTCACCAAGCCCATCCTCGATAGCGAACAGCAGCACATTCGCCTTCAAACTCAGATGTTGTCGTATGGCGACTGGAAAAAGCCCGGCTTTTCGCCGATCCGGCGTTGGGGCGTCTTTGGTGATGAGCAAAATCGTGGGGGCCATGTGTCGCCTAATTCATATATTTGTGACACTCTCTATAGGCTAAATTTTGCCGGAAAACACAAGGTCGCATGCGCAGGTCACAACCATTTGGTTTTAGGCCCCTGCACCGCCGCCCTTTCACTCCGCGATTGGGCATAGGATTGCGCCGTGACGTGACGGTTTCGACCTGTGTTGTGGACGAAAGAGGCAATTGCCTTGGAAATCGCCCGCGATCTGGTAGACACAATTTGTGTCAGCTAGGAATCGGTGGCTGCACAAAATTGTGAGTGATCAACTATGCCCAGCAACTTTATTTTCGTTACAAGCACGACTTGGATTGGCAACAGTTCCGATTGGAACCCCGCCGACTTTAGTCTTCGGTTCAATTCGGATGCCGGGGTTGTTACGGTGGATTGGGGGGATGGGACGCCCCCCATGACAACGACCGGTGAGTTTGCTGCCTATAATTATTCAAGAAACGGCCAATACAACGTTTCGGTATCCGGCGATTTTTCTGCTTTGAGCTTTAGAGACGGCAGCTTCCATTCTAGGGTCGTTCGGATCGTGCAATGGGGTGATCGTGAATGGCAGAGCATGTCCAACATGTTTGCCAATGTAGAATTTCTTTATTTCTCGGCCAGTGATACTCCCAATCTTTCAGCTGTCACCAGTATGAGGGCCATGTTTTCTGGAGCTGCCAATTTCAATTCCGACATCGGACTGTGGGATACGTCAAATGTAAGAGACATGAGCAGCATGTTTTCCGATGCCGCTGCCTTCAATCAGGACATCAGCGGCTGGGACACATCTCGTGTTTTGAGCATGAATAGTATGTTTGAGGGCGCAGAGGCTTTCGATCATGCGTTCTCATGGGACACATCCAACGTCAAAGACATGGAAGACATGTTTGACGATGTTGATACGGATGTACCGGTGGATCGTGTCACCGTGGGTGATAGCGGGGCGAACCTACTTGTTGCGACCGCTGACGAAGAGCTGCTCTATGGTCGGGGTGGTGATGACACGGTGGATTATTCCGCATCCGACCAAGAGATCAGGATCTATCTTTCCGGCGATAACAGGGAAATTGGCGGTTTTGCCCGTGGGGACCTGTTGGTCGAGGTTGAAAACATCATCGGAACCTCGTTTGACGATACGATCGCTGGTGACGATGCGAATAACGGCTTTACCGGCGGCGCGGGTGACGACCGCCTTTATGGCGAGGGCGGCGATGACACTCTGATCGGAGGGAACGGGCAGGATATCCTAGACGGGGGTGACGGCAACGACCTGCTGGATGCTTCGGGTGGCGATGTCGAAAGCCAAAAATGGGGTGATTGGATCAGGCCGGGCATCGGAGAGGATACGGTTCTTGGCCATGCCGAACTATGGGCCGATGGTGAGGGGGTTGGCATCACCTTTGGCGGGGTATCCGGTGTTGATGGTCTGACCATTGTGTCGAGTTCTGATGGCTCCGGCACCGTGGTGAGCGGCGATGGTGATGTGAACACCACCTTTACCTATGTCGATTGGATCGAAGGGTCGCAGGATGACGATCATATAACCGGTGGCGATTTCGAGTTTTACGAAGGCTTTGCTGGCCACGCGGGCAACGACACCATCGACGGTGGCGGCGGATCGCAGGACTTTATGGATTACAAATACGAGATCTGGTTCAATCACATCGGTACCGGCGTCACGGTTGATCTCTTTACCGGTATTGCCACGGATTCCTATGGCGATACGGATACGCTGATTAGTATCGAGCGGGTTCGAGGCACAACATTTGATGACCAGATAACCGCCGCAGGTCTTGATATTAACGTACGCTTTTGGGGCGACGAAGGTGATGACACGCTCATTGGTGGTGCTGGCCAAGACACGCTTTATGGCGGTATCGGGGATGACAACGTTCGCGGTCACAGCGGCAATGACACGCTCGACGGGTACTACGGCGATGACGCGGTATACGGGGACGGTGGCGACGATGTGCTTTGGGGCTACTATGGCCGAGATACACTTTCGGGGGGAAGTGGCGATGATACCCTTTTTGGCGGAGAGGACAGAGATCGGCTCTCGGGCGGCGGCGGAGCCGATTGGCTAGAGGGCGGGCAAGGCGGCGACAGATTATATGGCGTTGGCGGAGACGACAAAGTCTACGGCGAAGAGGGGAACGATTATCTCTCTGGTGGTGATGGAAATGACACCTTGTTGGGGGGCGACGGGGACGACGTTCTGAATGGCGGCGCTGGAGATGACCGGCTTGTCGGCCATGACGGCGATGATCGCCTGATCGGCGGTATCGGACAGGATACTCTCTATGGTCTGACTGGTAACGACACTCTTGAGGTCATTGGGGCAACCGCCTCTTACCTCTCAGGGGGGCAAGGCAGAGATTTCTTGGAAGGGGGCAGCGGTGCGGACACGCTCTTTGGCGGAGAAGATGGTGATCGGCTCTATGGCGGGGATGGGAATGACAGTCTGAATGGCAATGCCGGACATGACCGCCTTTATGGCGAGTGGGGCAATGACACCCTAAGGGGCGGCGGAAACGAGGCGAACTATCTCTCGGGTGGTAGCGGCCACGACGTCCTGTCCGGTGGGGCCGGTGCGGACACGATTTTCGGAGGAAATGACAACGACCGGCTTGTTGGCAACGCGGGCAACGATAGCCTTGTTGGCGGCACGGGAACTGATACGTTGTATGGGCTTGATGGCGACGACATTCTGCGTGGCGGCGGGTTCGGTGCGAATTATCTCTCAGGCGGCAGCGGCGATGATAGCATGTTTGGGTCAAGTGGTCGTGACACCATGTATGGCGGTTCGGGCGACGATCATATGATTGGTGGAGCCGAAAACGACGAGATCAATGGCGGCGCAGGCGATGACACCCTATATGGCAATGGCGATGCCGATGTGGTTTCAGGCGGCGCAGGTAACGATGAGATCAATGGCGGAAACGGCAAAGACACTTTATTCGGAGGAGCCGGCAGCGACGTATTTGTCTATGATGACGTATCCAATAGCCGCCATGGCGGAAACAGGGACATCATCGTCGATTTTGAACATGGTGTAGATAAGATCGACCTTTCTGGCATCGCGCCAGACCTCAGCTTTGTCGGTCGCACCTCCTTTACCGGAACAGCAGGCGAAATCCGTTTTAACGGCACGGTTGGTCGGCTCTATGTTGACCTTGATGGGGACAGTGTGGCCGATCTCTCTATCGATATTGTCGACGTAGTGTTGATCAGCGCGGACGACTTGGTTCTCTAGCCCCCCTGCCCCATTGATCCGCGGGTGGCGACGATGGGCCGGGTTATACGGCTCAAAGGCATGGGAACGTCCTCTTACTTGGGGCGCGTTTCACGACGCAGTGCATCCTAAACGGCCAGAAGGTCTTCTGACGCTTTGCATGCCGGTATGACGGTTGCCAATTGCTGGGTCACAGTGCGCGCACGGCCTTACAAAGCGTCTTTTCTGTCATAAATCCGCAAAACTTTGCGCCACAGAGCGAAGCAAGGATAAAGGCAACTGCACGACCTAAGCGGCCTGCGTCCCTCGCCATAAAAAGTCATGACAAAAGTCGTGACTTCGGAAAACAAGCCACTGATATCGCGCAATTTCCTTTGCTGACGTCTAGCTAAGGAGTCCCGTCCCTAGAGCGCCTGTGCTTTTCAGGAATGGCTTGAGCGGAGCAAAGAGCTGTCCCTTTCGCCTGCATTCACTTTCGGGTCTTTTCCCGTATTCATGTTTTGCTATTTACCCATGACTTCCCCATGACTTCCCTAGGCTCAGGACCCATTGATTTTGGTCTGAACATCTGAATCGCTGCTCCAAAAGCGGAGCGGTGATATGAGGGATCTTTTCTGGCTGACAGACGAGCAGATGGCACGATTGAAGCCTGTCTTTCCAAAGTCCCATGGTAAACCCCGCGTGGACGACAGGCGCGTCCTGAGCGGAATTATCTTCATCAATCGCAATGGCTTGCGGTGGCGGGATGCACCGCCGGAATACGGCCCACCAAAGACGCTTTCCAACAGATGGCTGCGTTGGAGCCGCAAGGGTGTGTTCGCCCAAATCCTGACGGAGTTGGTCCGTGAGGGCGGTCA
>NZ_JBZXVN010000019.1:0-126413 GCF_058892305.1 Pelagimonas sp. | reverse complement strand
ATCCAAGTGTGGTGGATGAGCTGATTGAAAACCGTATGAATAAGTAAATTTGGGTTTCATACCTATGAAAAAGGCGGGGCTTTCCCCGCCTTTTTTGTGCCCGCATCCTAGGGTTGGATTAACCATTCAGTAGGAAAATACTTTCAATTCAAGGCACCTAGCTGCGATATTGGTCATATTATGATAACCTAATCCGGTGGGGGCGCACTGGATGGAGTAGACATATGCAACTCACAGGACCGTCCTTGTGGATTGCGCCGCTAGCCACGGGGCACCCCCATGGCCTTCCCGGAGCGAAGCGCCAAGAAAAACCAACGACCAAGGTTCAGCCATTGGACCAAGCCCGAAATCCTGATGCTGCGTTGACGCGCGGGCAGACACCGGGCAACTTTTGGAAAGCCGTCAACGGCGAACCAATCCCCGATGATCACGTCGCCCCGCCCACAATCATGCAGCTGAAAATCAGTCAGATGTTGGATGAGCAGGCGCAGGAAATGGAGGCCATGGCCTCCTCTGATGTTGATGTCACACCACCGGAGCATCCGTCTGAGGATGTTGTGGAGGTCAAAGTCGACGCCAGAACACCGCCTGAAAACAGCCCAACAGGTAAACCTGACGAATTGTCCGAAAAAAGGCCCTTGCCTGTGACCCAAGCAACACTCCCCGCCTACGAAGAGACCGCTAGCTTTTCGCGCAATGAGGTCTTGAGCACTTTGCCATAGTTGTTTTTCGGCAAGTCAGGAACAAAGAAATACGCCTTTGGTCGCTTAAAGCGGGCAATCCGGGCGAGGCAGTGAGCATCCAGCGCTGCCTCGTCCACCTTTGTATTCGTCACCACAAAGGCAACGACATCCTCGCCCCATTCCGGATGGGCCCGACCCAAAACCGCGACTTCGGCAACATCGGGATGCTCTAACAACGCTTCTTCGACCTCACGCGGGTAAATATTTGTGCCGCCGGATATGATCATGTCGCGCGAGCGATCTTTGAGGGTGACGTACCCATCCGAGTCCATCGCCCCCATGTCACCGGTCCAAAGCCAGCCATCGACCAGCGTTTTTGTGGTCGCTTCCGGGTTTTGCCAATAGCCGGGCATGACAATATCACCACGCACCAGAATTTCACCGACCTCGCCATTCGATAGGTCACGCCCCTCGTCATCCGCGATCCTCACCTCGACAGAGGATTGCGCCCGCCCAACCGAGCCGAGCCGCTCACGCCAGCGTGGATGGCTCCGGTCCGTTACATCATGCCGGGACAGTGCAGTGATGCCCATCGGGCATTCCCCCTGCCCGTAAATCTGTGCAAAAACCGGGCCGAAGTGATCGACCGCCGCGATGATATCGGCGTTGTACATCGGCCCCCCGGCATAAACGATGGTGCGTAACCCGTCGCCATTGCGCCCCGCGGCCTTGGCATAGCGCGTCAGACGTTGGACCATGGTTGGGGCCATGAACATATGGGCGCTGCCGAAATGAGCGGCCAGATCAAGGACCTCACTTTCGTCGAAACCACCGGACGGGGGAAAGACATGCCGCGCACCGGCGCGCATATGCATCATATTATAGATGCCGGCCCCGTGGCTGATTGGGGCGGAATACAGGATCGAATCTTCCGCTCGTACCAAATCACAGTCGCTTTGATAGCAATCTGACATGGTCATCAGCATGCGATGGGTCATCTTGACCCCTTTGGGCCGCCCAGTTGTGCCGGATGTGTAAAACAGCCAAGCCAGATCATCAGGCGCGCGAAAAACGATCTGATCGGCGGGGGCCGTGGCCAGCAGGGACAACCAAGGGTCCGAGCCGATTTCAATCACCTTGGCCGATGTGTGTTCAGCAAGATCAACAGCAAGGTCAGGCGTCGCAAAGCCAAGTTTGGCACCAGCGTTTTCAATGATCCAAGCGGCTTCGCGGGGGTGTAGTTTGCCGTTGATCGGCACAATCGCTGCCCCCGCATACCACGCACCATATTCCGCAATAAGATAGTCGGGGACATTCTTCATGAACAGAGCAACCCGGTCGCCCGGAGCGACTCCTTGCGCGATTAAGCCTGCCGCGATGCGCAAGGCAGCCTCATGTAAGGCCCCATAACTTGCCAAAACCTGTGTCCCAAGGTGCAAAGCGGGACGATCCGGGGTAATTTGGGCGGTTCTCGCCAGCCACTGCGCAATATTCATTCCATTCCCCCGATAATTCTTTGCGATTAAAACCTTGAAGCAAAAGGAGTGCAATCCCATGTCAGCTTTGCTTTTCACCGCCGATAGCTTGGCCTATAAGCGGGCAACCGACGTTGCGGAAAATACCGTCACGTCATTCGGGAATGGGCGAGGAACGCATGAGTAAGAAAAACCACGACTCGGATGTAGCTTTTATCAAAGCTTTGGCAGAGCTTCTGCAGGAAAACGATCTGACCGAACTAGAGGTCATGCGCGAGTATGGCGAAGATGACAGCCTGAATGTGCGCGTTAGCCGCCAGCAGCAGATCACCATGACAGCCGCCGCACCCGTGGCTGCGGCACCAGCCGCTGCGCCAGTTGCCGCGGCACCAGCCGCTGCACCCGCACCTGCCGCCGAGATGCCCGAAGATCCGGCAAGCCACCCCGGCGCGGTGACATCGCCCATGGTCGGCACGGTATATATGCAGGCCGAACCCGGTTCGCCCGCCTTTATCAGCGTTGGCGCACAGGTCAAAGAAGGCGACACATTGTTGATCGTCGAGGCCATGAAAACCATGAACCACATCCCTGCTCCCCGTGCAGGCACCGTAAAGCGCATCTTGGTTGAAGACGGCGCGCCGGTGGAATTCGGTGCCCCTCTGATCATCCTTGAATAAGGACGCATCGCATGTTTGATAAAATCCTCATCGCCAACCGGGGCGAAATTGCGTTGCGCGTTGTCCGCGCCTGTCGCGAAATGGGCATCCAATCGGTTGCCGTTCATTCGACGGCTGACGCCGATGCAATGCATGTGCGCATGGCCGATGAAAGCATCTGTGTAGGCCCTGCGCCGGGGACCGACAGCTATTTGTCGATCCCGGCGATCATTGCCGCCTGTGAAGTTACTGGTGCGCAAGCGATCCATCCGGGCTATGGCTTTTTGTCGGAAAACGCCCGCTTTGTGCAGATCGTCGAAGACCACGATCTGAAATTCATCGGCCCCACTGCCGAGCACATCAATATGATGGGCGACAAGATCACCGCCAAGGACACGATGAAAGACCTTGGCGTTCCTTGTGTGCCCGGCTCTGATGGCGGCGTGCCTGATCTGGATGCCGCGCTGAAAATCGGCGAAGAGTTTGGTTACCCCGTTATCGTCAAAGCCACCGCCGGTGGTGGTGGACGTGGCATGAAGGTGGCCAATAGCGCCGAAGAGATGAAATCGGCCTTTCCAACGGCCCGCTCCGAGGCCAAGTCGAATTTTGGCAACGACGAGGTCTATATTGAGAAATACCTGACCACACCGCGCCATATCGAAATTCAGGTGTTTGGCGATGGTCAAGGCAACGCGGTCCATTTGGGGGAGCGCGACTGCTCGCTCCAACGTCGCCACCAGAAGGTCTTTGAAGAGGCCCCCGGCCCCTGTATTAGCCCCGAAGAACGCGCGAAAATCGGCAAAACCTGTGCTGATGCTGTGGCGCGTATTGGCTATGCCGGTGCCGGAACCATCGAGTTCCTCTACGAAAAAGGCGAGTTCTATTTCATCGAAATGAACACGCGTTTGCAGGTCGAACATCCGGTGACCGAGAATATTTTCGGTGTGGATTTGGTCCGTGAGCAAATCCGCGTCGCGGCAGGTATGCCGCTGTCCTTCAAGCAGGAAGACCTCAAGATCAACGGCCACTCGATTGAGGTTCGATTGAACGCAGAGCGCCTGCCGAACTTTGTGCCCTGCCCCGGTCAAATCACCCAGTACCATGCCCCTGGTGGCCTTGGGGTGCGCGTTGATTCGGCGCTATATGACGGCTACAAGATCCCACCCTATTACGACAGTTTGATCGGAAAACTGATTGTACACGGGCGCGACCGCCCCGAAGCATTGGCGCGATTGAACCGAGCTTTGGGCGAGTTGATCATCGACGGTGTCGAAACCACCGTGCCGCTTTTTCACGCACTTTTGCAGGAAAAAGACGTTCATACAGGGGATTACAATATCCACTGGCTTGAAAAATGGCTAGATGCTGGCGGATTGGAGCGTTAAAAAGGCCGGGTCTTGCACCCGGCTTTCTTTTCTCAAACGGTACAGTTGACCGAGCGGCTTTTGACTTTGGCAAAAAGCCCAAATCAAGTATAAAGAACGTAGAGTTTAAGACTATTTTAATAGGAGATCGCAATGAAACCATTGATCGCATTGACTACCGCTTTCGCCCTAACTGCTGCAACAGCAGCACCATCCTTTGCTCAATCAACAGATGATGACGACGACGCATTCATCGCCGCCGCAAGCTCCGCCGCCCCAAGTGCAACAATTGCCCCAGCTACCGCCGCGATTATGGCTGGCGTCGGCTTGGCCTTGGTTTTGGCTGTCGCAAATTCGAGCACGGGCACACGCTAACTCCGGTCCCGGACACATGTATACGACTTGGCGAGCCGCTTGGTTCGCCATTTTCGTTTTCGCCCCTTGCAGGCATCTGGGCATTCTGATTACCCTCTTCCAACCGCCTGCTGCAATTAGCGTATTTATGACGTCCACTTCTTCGCAACCTGTTACGGCAGAGCTCCTCTTGCGGGCTTATTGTTCAGGTGTGTTTCCAATGTCCGAACATCGCAATGATCCCGAACTCTTTTGGGTCGACCCACGGATGCGCGGCGTCTTTCCGTTGGACGGTTTTCACATCAGCAGATCGCTCGCCAAACGTTTGCGTCGAAATGACTATCAAGTCACTTTGAACAGAGATTTTGGTGCCGTTTTGGACGGATGCGCCGACCGACAAGAAACGTGGATCAGCAACGAAATTCGCACTCTTTACACTGAACTGCACGATATGGGCTTTGCCCACTCTCTTGAAGTCTGGATGGACGATGATTTGGCCGGCGGTGTCTATGGTGTCTGCATCGGCCGCGCCTTTTGCGGTGAATCCATGTTCTCGACACGCCGGGATGGCTCGAAAATTGCGCTAGCCTGGCTGGTTGATTTGCTCAACCGTTGCGGGTTTAGTCTATTTGACACACAATTTCTAACGCCACATCTTGCAAGTTTGGGGGCCAAAGAAATTTCCCGCGACGCCTACCGCGCCAATCTGGAACAGGCCCTGCAAGGGGGGAGTGCCGACATTCTATCCCTCCCTCTGGCTGCGTCAGGTCAAGACGTGGTGCACCGCATCACCCAAACATCATAGCGCGGATGATCTAGCGGGTTGAGAGCCGGTGAAGAGGCGACCATCCAGCCACGATAGACCGGTTCGGCAACGCCCGCTTCTCGGATTGTCAAAAACGCATAGGCATCCCCCGATGGGTTGCCCTTGGGGTATCGGCATTCGTTTAGCGTCACTTCGATGAGCCCCATCGTCGCCCGCTCTCCATTCAACAGCTGAATGTCGGAGACTTTGGCGTTGAGTTTGTCCAAAGCACGCAGAACCGCGCCAGCGCCGGTATTCACCGACTCTTGGGAAGACACAGGGGCCGCCAACACGGCCAAGGCAACAGCTAGGTATTTCATTCGTCGCCCCCCCCCACGTATTTCAACAACAACGTCAGCAAGCTAACCGCGCCCTGTGTATCCATCACCTCGTCACCAGCCGCAAAATAGAAAGGCGACCCACCGGGGGAAATTTCGACAAAATTGCCACCAAGCAGCCCTTCGGAGGCAATGATAATTGCGCTGTCATCGGGGATTTCAATGTCACCATTGATGGTGACAACCGTATCGGCACGATAAGTTTCGGTGTTTAGCGCTATATCCGAGACCGTCCCGACTTTGACCCCGGCAAGCCGCACATCTGTCCCGACACTGACCCCCTCAAGCGAGCGAAACGAGGCGCGCAATTCATACCCGGCATTGCCCATTGTCATGCCCGTGCTTTGCACCGCATAGAGGCCAAATGCCAAAGCGGCGGCCAATACGCCGCCGCCCACTACAACTTCGGTTGCCGAATGGCTCATTCTGAGCTCCTTATTCCGGGCTCCAGGCCTCATAATCACGACGATCTGCCGGATCAGCCGCGCGCAAAGACCCGGCGGGTGCATAGGCCAAAGCCGACCCAGTTACGTTTTCTTGGTGGGGCTTTTCCCAGGACTTGTGAACCAGTTCCTTGTCGCCGGGGCGTTCGTCAAAGGTGTGGTGTAGCCAACCATGCCAATCGGGGCTTACGCGTGAAGCTTCAACTTCACCGTTGAACATCACCCAACGCTTTTTACCGTCGCGGGATTCGTAAAAGACGTTCCCCTGATCATCCTCGCCCACTCTGACGCCATTCCGACGGGTATAAAGAACGGTTGTCAGCGTGCCACCGTTCCACCAAGTCACGACGCGCAAGATTTTGCTGAGAATGCTCATGGACGACTCCTGTCTCTCTTATCGTCTATATGGCGAAATACCGGACAAAGGTCCAGTGTTCCCGCTGCCGCAGGCGTGCAAACCCCCGCGATGTAATCGGATTTTCGCCAAAAATTCTCTACACTTCTGGGGCGAGAGCCGTGACTTCGATTTCGATCCGGTATTTCGGGTCGATTAGACCACATTCAATCATCGTCGCCGCCGGAGGGTTTTCACCAAACGTAGCGGCGAGAATGTCAAAACACGGGGCAAATTCATGGCGATCTGGCAGATAGTAATTGACCCGAACCACATCAGCCAAGCTCACCCCCGCTTCGGTGAGGGCATTTTCGATGATGCCAAGCGCCGATTTGCACTGCGTCACCACATCGTCGCCCTGCCCCACTGTGCCGGCAACATGTACAAACCCGCCGGCCACAACAGCACGGCAATAGCCGACCTTTGCCTCAAACTCCCCACCAGAGGAAATCCGTCGAATGCTCATGGTTTCTCTACCCTGAATTGACCTAAGATTGGGCATATGCTTGCCCTAATATACGCCTAAACACCACGGTGTTTTATTTCACGTCCCGGATTCAACATGTCTCAGCCCACGTCGCAAAAACCTTTTGCTCGCCCGGATCCCACCGGCGGGTGGTCTCGCCGTGTCGAAGTCTTGCGCAAGGCAACCGTTGTGCCACCGGTCGTGCGAAAATTTGTACAACCCGCTGGAATTATTCGCGAAAATGGGACGTTTTGCCCACAAGGAGCCCATTGGCGCAAGGCGCGACCCTTGACCATACTGCCCGATAGACCCGAGGGGCCAATTGCCCGACTGCCGGGAACTTGGCTTTGGGGCGGGGTTTTATTTCGCCACTTTGGTCATTTTTTGGTCGAAAGCACCGGCAGGCTATGGCCGCTGCCCGGATTGCCCGAAAAAATCGATGGGGTTCTGTTTATTCCCAAAAGTCCGGGCGCAGGATACCAGCCTGAACCCTTTCACCTCGATTTTTTTGGCATGGCTGGGGTGCGCCGTGTTTACCAAGCCGATCGTCCCTTGCAGGTTGAAAAGCTATACGTGCCGGGCCAAGGTTTTGGCCTTGGGCAAATCATCGAAGGCACCGACCACGCACGCAGCTATTTTCGAAACCACTTTGCCCGCAACATCACACCAGAAGGGCCAGAGAAACTCTATGTCAGCCGGTCGCGCCTTGGCCGGGGACGCGGTAAAATTCTATGCGAAGAGCATCTAGACGGTCTATTGGCGGATCAAGGATATGAGGTATTTCACCCGCAAGCCCATGATTTGCCAACTCAAATTGCGCGATACAAAGCCGCTAAACAGGTCATTGCCTCCGAAGGGTCTGCGATTCATTTGTTTGCCATGGTCGCGCGCGAACATCAGAAACTGGCTGTGGTTGCGCGACGGGTGTCGCAGGCCACCGGTTTCATCCTCCGGCATGCCCGCAGTTTCGCCGGGATCGAGCCAGTTCTTGTGAACACGCTGCATCGCAGTTGGGTCCCGGAAAATGAGAGTGTCGCGCGTCTATGGTTGAGTGAATTGGACTTTGCAGAGGCGCACAGAACCTTGGCTGATGCCGGTTTTGTCAACGGCCCAACATGGACCGACCCCAGCCCGCAAGAGATGGATGCCGCAAAGAAAAAGGCGAGCGATGTACCGCTCGCCCTCGCTATTTCAGAAGATCAGCAAGTTTAACTGGCTTCTTCTTTTTCTTTTTCTGCGTGTACCATCAACGGCTTGGCCTCAGAGTTGACAGCCTCATCGTTAACAACAACCTCAGACACATCATCCATTCCGGGCAGCTCAAACATAGTATCGAGCAAGATTGCCTCTAGGATGGACCGTAGACCACGCGCACCGGTCTTACGCTCAATCGCTTTTTTGGCGATGGCGCTTAGGGCGTCATCCGTGAAGGTGAGCTGTGCCTCTTCCATCTCGAACAAGCGCTGGTATTGCTTGACCAAGGCGTTCTTTGGTTCACTCAGGATAGTGACAAGCGCGTCTTCGTCGAGATCTTCGAGGGTCGCAATCACAGGAAGGCGGCCAACGAATTCTGGAATCAGACCGAATTTCAACAGATCTTCTGGCTCCAGATCTTGGAAAATTTCGCCAACGCCGCGATCGTCATTGTCACGCACATCTGCACCAAAGCCCATGGCCGAACCTTTGCCACGTTGGGCGATGATCCGATCAAGACCCGCAAAAGCGCCGCCACAAATGAACAGGATGTTGGTTGTATCAACCTGCAAGAATTCCTGTTGTGGATGCTTGCGCCCACCTTGTGGTGGAACAGAGGCAACGGTGCCTTCCATCAGCTTCAGCAACGCCTGCTGAACCCCTTCGCCCGAGACGTCGCGGGTGATGGATGGATTTTCCGATTTACGTGTAATTTTATCGACTTCGTCGATGTAGACGATACCGCGCTGTGCGCGTTCGACATTGTATTCCGACGCCTGCAACAGCTTGAGGATGATGTTTTCAACATCTTCGCCCACATAGCCCGCTTCGGTCAGTGTTGTCGCATCGGCCATTGTAAAGGGCACATCAAGGATGCGCGCCAAAGTCTGCGCCAACAAGGTTTTACCACAGCCAGTTGGGCCAATCAGCAAGATGTTGGATTTTGCCAACTCAATATCCGATGATTTCTGCGAATGGTTCAAACGCTTGTAGTGGTTGTGCACAGCCACCGACAATACGCGTTTCGCCTTGGCCTGACCAATGACGTAAT
The DNA here is from genome assembly GCF_058892305.1 of Pelagimonas sp. NCBI lineage: Bacteria > Pseudomonadati > Pseudomonadota > Alphaproteobacteria > Rhodobacterales > Roseobacteraceae > Pelagimonas > Pelagimonas sp. Next base: position 117,190 of record NZ_JBZXVN010000019.1, on the reverse strand, counting down.
CATCTAGAACTTCACAGATTTCTTGCGGTGTTGGCACCCCTTCGGAGGACTTCAGGCCAGCGCCTTTGGTTTCCTCGCGGATGATGTCCATACACAGTTCGACGCATTCGTCGCAGATAAAGACGGTAGGGCCTGCGATCAGCTTGCGCACCTCATGCTGGCTCTTGCCGCAAAAGCTGCAATAGAGGGTGTTCTTGCTGTCACTGCCTGAATTCGTCGCCATATTGCACCTTTCCCGGTCAACGTCCCGGTTTATTCACTTTGTGGGTGACCAATAGGCACCCCCACTTCGCGCCAATCACCACGTTCCTGCCAGCTTAGGACAGGCTTCACGGCGCGACAATCGGAAAATCACCCCGACCTTTACCCATTTTCATAGCAAAGGCCGGGATGCCCGTTTCTTATTCGTCGTCGCCGTCTTTGGCGCGTGAAGTCACGATTTCGTCAATCAGACCCCAGTCTTTCGCCTCTTCTGGCGACATGAAGTTATCACGCTCCAAACCTTGCTCCACCTCTTCATAGGTGCGGCCAGTATGGTGAACGTAGATTTCGTTCAAACGCTTTTTCAGTTTCAGCGTTTCTTCGGCGTGGATCATGATGTCCGTTGCCTGCCCCTGATAGCCACCTGAGGGTTGGTGAACCATCACGCGGGAGTTGGGCAGCGAGAAACGCATATCCTTTTCACCGGCCGTGAGCAAAAGTGAGCCCATGGACGCGGCTTGACCAATCACAAGGGTCGATACCTTGGGGCGGATGTATTGCATGGTGTCGTAAATCGACAGGCCCGAGGTCACAACGCCACCGGGGGAGTTGATATACATGCTGATCTCCTTGGACGGGTTTTCCGCCTCAAGGTGCAACAGCTGGGCCACGATCAGCGACGACATGCCATCATGCACAGGACCGTTCAGGAAAATGATCCGCTCCTTCAACAGGCGCGAAAAGATGTCATAGGCCCGTTCACCGCGGCTTGTCTGTTCGACAACCATGGGAACAAGGGTGTTCATATATACGTCTAAAGGATCTTTCATCACGGTCCCGCCTGCTTGATCTTTGGATACTGCCTAACGCCTAGGTGTTGATAGAGTCTTAGTGCTGGGCATTGGGGGCTGCAAGGGGATGGCGAGAGAAAAGCGTTTCAACTCGCGCTTGAGTCATTTCGGCATATGCCGATAAGGCCCCAGCGCGCGAAGTCGCATGCCTTTACTGTTGGCATTTTTCTCAGCTTGCCGAAGCAATGGCAAAACTGTTCCAACTATCGCTGGAATCTGTCTCGGAGCTATGCCCATTGACCACGGCCCCCAAACGTAAAATCGCGCGCGACGCTTTCAGGTTAGGAGCGGTGATGTTTTGCGCCATCGCGCTTTGGGCCATTTGGTTTCATGTGCCAAGCAATACCAGTTTTGACGCGGCACACGGATATTACCCGTTGCCCAAACCTGTCTCCATCATCGCGGCATTTTGCGGCGCAATGGCGCTCGGGTCACTTTGTTCCCTGTTTTGGGCAAACCGACATCGATTGCGCCCCGTGTTTAGGCCCAATTTCGGGCGGATTTTCAGCTCAGCTGTTATGGCACTCATGACGCCATTCTACGTCATCATTTTTCTTCCGTTCACGTTTTTGGCAAAGCCATCACTGAAGTTTGGAGACCTGCCGTTCGCCGCTGGGACGACACAGACTTACTCAGGCCTCTTTGCTGAATGGCCTGTCATCTTACTGGCGTTTGGACTGTGGTATCCTGCATCTTGCCTGATCATTTCCGGTATTGCGGACAGAGGTGTCAGGGTTCTTTTGTTTGCTCAGATGTGGATTGGTGTCTATTGTCTGGTCATCCTCGCGAACGGGCTTGTCTACCTGAACCTGTGACTTCGGAAACGCTCAGCCGCTCTCGTATTTCAATGTTATGGTTTGTCCTGAACGTGACGACCGTTCTATCGCATCAATGAGCTGATGCGATGTCAGCGCAGAATTGCCCGTTACGGTTGGGGCGGTTCCGGCTCGAATGGCCTGGGCAAAATCTTGGATAGCGGCTTGATGCCAGTCATGTTTTCGCGGTTTCGGCGATCCTGGCGGCGGAAAATGCTCGGTTTGCCCATTGCGCCAATGCAGATCGAGCCGATCTTTGTCGAGCCGCATGGACCCATGCTCAAAATGCAAAGTGATAGCCTCCAGACCGTGGGGATAGGTTGCCGTAGAGGCGGTCAGCGATCCTACCGCGCCATTGGCGAACCGCAGGCCCGCAACAGCAAAGTCTTCGGCCTCCATCTGATGCAGCGGTGTTGTCGCCGTCATGGCTTGGACAGAGGTCACCGGACCGGTCAGGCTAAGCGCCAGATCGATGGTGTGAATGGCTTGCGTCAACAAAACCCCACCGCCGCCGCGATCATAGGTACCGCGCCCCAGCTCGTTGCAATAGGACTGCGGACGCCAAAGCGGCACGGCAATTTCGACATGACCCAGTTTCCCAAGCGTGCCGGTTTCGATGAAGCGCATCGCGGCCAATGACGGTGCCCGCATTCGATGCTGAAACAAGACGCCAAGTGTCACACCGGCATCATGACAGATACGAACAACTTGTTCGGCCTCAGACAAGCTGCGGGCGACAGGTTTTTCGAGCAGGATGTGTTTCCCAGCTTTCGCCAGCGCAGAAATCAGATCAACGCGTACATTTGGCGGCGTGGCGACAATGGCAAATTCAATCGCAGGGTCATCCGTAACGCGGGTCAGATCTGCGGTATAGTCGGGCACAGGGCCAGCATAATAATTTGTCAGGTGCGTAGCGTTTGCTGGAGTGCGGGACATGACCGCGAGCAGTGGAATCTGGTCCTTTAACTCCGAAAGAGCCTCAACATGGGTGTAGGCTATCATTCCAGCACCAATCAGTGCGACGCCCCTGCGCTGCGATGAAAAAGTCGTGTTCAGGGTGCCCTCCGTCTGCCCAGACGGTAAAAAAAATTTTACAAATGTGACAAGCGTTCGAACACCAAAAAGGGGGCGCGTTTCCGCACCCCCTTGACCGTCGAACAGTCGCCCCTGGATTTACCCAAACATGTCCGACGTAATGCCCGCGTACCAACCAACGCTTTCCTCATAGGTGCGCTGACGCAGCTCGGCATCTTCTCCGGTGGCCGAAATAAACCCGTCCACTTTGGCGATTTTCTCATCTGTGGCCTGATAGGAGGCACCAACCTTGATCCCGTCATCGGTGTTGATCAATGACCAGCAGGTGTTGGAGAACTTGGCCGGGAAGACCTTGGACCCGGTCAAAGCACCCCGCACCGCCATGGCCGCAACTTTGGCTTGGCTATTGGCCGAGAACCCGGATTTTGGCATGTCACCCTGTGCTGATGCATCGCCCAAGACATGGATGTTTTCGTCCAGCTTGCTTTGCATGCTATGCGCAGAAACAGGCGCCCAGTTGCCATCGGTCAGGCCCGCAGCTTCGCAGATCAAGCCCGCCTTTTGCGCCGGAATGACGTTGCACACGTCGGCTTTGACGACTTCACCATCAATGTCGACTTCCATTGTGTCCGGGTTGACCGAAACGTTTTCGCCGCCGAAATCAGGCCCGACCCGTTCGATCATACCGTCATAGTGATTGGCCCAACCTTCCTCAAACAGCGCCTGCTTGGAGAATTTCGGCTTGGGGTCGGCGATGATGATCTTGGCCGTGGGGTTGTTGGCCTTGAGGTAATGCGCCACCATCGAAATCCGCTCGTACGGACCGGGAGGGCAGCGGAACGGGTTGGGTGGTGCGACCATCACATAGGTGCCGCCCTCGGGCATCGCCATGATTTGGCGCTTGAGCAATTCACTTTGCGTCCCGGCTTTGTAGGCGTGGGGCATTTTGCCCTGAGACGCGGTGGACCAACCGGGCACAGACCCGTCAATAAAATCAATACCGGGGCTGATGATCAGCTTGTCATAGGGCACCGAACCGCCGCCAGCCAGCGCCACAGTTTTGGCGTCACGATCCACACCGGTGGCCCAGTCATGCACAACGTTGATGCCATATTCAGCGGCCAATGTACCGTAGGTATGACCGATCGAGGACAGCTCGCGGAAGCCCCCAATATAGAGGTTTGAGAAGAAGCAGGTGTAATAAGTGCGCGTCGGTTCGATCAGGGTGACGTCGATCTCGCCCTTGCTGTCCTTGGCGATATAGCGCGCGGCCGTGGCCCCGCCTGCCCCACCACCAATCACCACGACGCGTGGCTTGCCCATGGCGCGTACCATAGGCGCGCTCAATGTCGCCGATGCCGCAATTGAAGTGCCGATAAAGGCGCGTCTGTTCAATGTCATGTCTGTCTCCTCCTTGTTGTCATGTATATGCGTCACCGCATACAAAAACCCCGCGGCCCTAGGGCTACGGGGTGAAATTGGTTTGAAATTCTTGGGTGGTCAGAGTGGCAATAGCCCGAGGGCCGCTGCCAGCGCCAATACCGTTCCCAAAGCGATAATGCGGGCCGGAAAGGACATCTGCAAAAGCTCCGATCAAAAGTGCCAGACGAATACGCCCAGCTAAAACAAGGAATGACAGGACAGTAACCGTATCCTGTGACACCAATGTGATGCTTTTGACTATGCTGAACAATTGCGGAATACCCGACCCCTCCTTATCACTCGATGTTGGCGAAATAGGTTGCCAACGCTGCGATCTCTTCATCGCTGAGGCGGCCCGCCATCATCTGCATAACCGGATGTGGACGCAGCTTTTGCTTGTAGGCATGCATCGCAATCACAAAGTCCTCTTCGTACCAATGCGAAATGCCCGGAATGCCGTCATCATCCCCATCTGCCTGATGGCAGGTGATGCACTCCGATGCGAGATATTCGCCGTAATCCGCATCACCAACAATGGCGAGCGTTTCGGGGCTTAGCTCAACGTTATAGGCAAGCGCGGTTGGTTCGGACTCCGGAATATCCTGTGGGCTGGCGGAAAAGCTGCGCAGATAAGCCAGAATGTCGTGGCGATCCTCCACCTTTTTGACACCGCGAAAATCCATATTGGTGTCTGACACCAAGGACTTCGGGTTTTGGATATAGACATCCAACCGGTCAAACGTCCAATCCATCCCATCGGAATAGGCGCGTTTCAGACCCTTAGAATACTCAAACCCCTCCATGCTGCCGGCGCGACGGCCAAACAAGTCATTAAGGCTTGGGCCTTCTTTGTGCTCAGCGCCTTCACCAACTTGGTGGCAGCCGATACAAGACCGATAAAGCCGCTCTCCGCGTTCCGCGTCTCCTAACGCTTCACCCGCCTCCTCCGCCTGCGCGGCCCCCAAAGGGGCCAACGCGAGGGTCGATATCATCAACCAGCCGCGCATCACTGCGACACCGATTTAAGATACTCGATCATGGCGAGGATATCCTTGTCTTTCTTCAAGCCGTTAAAGGACATTTTGGTGCCCTTCATGTATTTCTTGGGCTTGCTCAAGAACGCGGTCAGAGTTTCCTCGTCCCATGTTCCGCCATGGCCTTTCATGACCTTGGAATACTTGAACCCATCCTGAACACCGACACCGGCCCCAAAAATACCGTTCAAAATCGGGCCGGTCTTGTGCTTGGCGCTCTCACCAACTTGGTGACAGGCTTTGCACTTTTTAAAGACCTTTGCGCCCGCAGCGACCAGATCGGCGTCAAGGGCAACCACAACGGGTTCCGGCTCTGGGGCGGGTTCTGGGGCGGGTTCTGGAGCGGATTCTGGGGCTGCCATGGCTTCTTTGGGCGCGTCTTCCGCCCCCTCTTCCTCAGGCGTTACATCCAAAACCGAGGCACGCATGGTGATTGCCACGCTGTCCTTACAGTTCTCCATGCACGGTTCGGTGCGCCATTTGGTGTATTCGGTTTCGGCCCGATCATCGAGAATGAAACCACCGGCATTGGGCATTTCGACATCCAAGAAGGTGTCTTTGGACAGCTCGAATTCCTCGTCGATCAAATCATTTGAATAGAGGATATAGGCGACAATGGCATAGACGTCATTTGGCTCTAGCGTCTGCGCCGCACCAAAGGGCATCGAGCGATTCACATAGTCAAATGTGGTCGACAGGTAGGGCCAATAGGACCCAACCGTTTTCAACGGATCTTCATCCGCCAAAGTTCCGTCACCACCGGCCAATTTCGGCCAATTATCAACGCCTTCGGCAAAATCACCGTGGCAGATCGCGCAATTGTCGGCAAAGATTTCTTCGCCATCAAGGGCATTGCCCGACCCATCCGGAAGACCCGTGCCATCGGGGCTAACATCAATATCCCATGCGGCGATTTCTTCGGGCAAAGCGGTGCGGCCAAGCCCATGTTTTTCGGCCAACGCTGGCGTGGCAAGACACAGCGCAACCGCCGTCAGATTAAGAAACTTCGACATTCTCTGCCTCCCCATCGGCTTTCACCCACCAGGTCTGGATACAGTTGTTGTGATAGATTGAGTTCAATCCACGTACTTCGCGCAGCTGGGCCTTGGTCGGCTGAACATAACCGGTCTCGTCAATGGCGCGCGATTGCAGGAGCATTTCCTCGCCGTTCCATTCGGTGTCGAGATAGAAGCGCGTAAGGGCTTTGTCCTCACCCTCTTTTCCAAGACGGGCGGTTTCCCATGTTTTGCCGCCATCTTTGGAGACATCAACGCGGGTGATCTTGCCGTGACCGGACCATGCCAAACCGGTGATCACCAACGGGCCGTGACCGTGTTTGATGGGCGACTGCGGACTTGGCGAGGTGACGATGGATTTCGCATCCATGACCCATGTCCATTTGCGCGCGGTCCCGTCCTCAAGAACATCGGTGTATTTCGAGGTCTCTTCGCGGCTTTCGATCGGGCCATCCATGACCTCAATACGGCGGATCCATTTGACCCACATGTTGCCTTCCCAACCGGGCACAACAAGCCGTACAGGATAACCATGCTCTTTACGAAGCGCCTCGCCGTTGGCTTTGAAAGCGATCAAGCAATCGTCCAAGGCTTTTTCCATCGGGATCGAGCGGCCGTTCGACGACGCATCCGCGCCCTCAACATACACCCATTTGTCTTTGAGATCGCCCGCAGCGTCCAAACCCGCCTCTTCCAGCAGCGTCCGCAAAGTGACGCCGGAATATTCCATGTTGTGGATCATGCCATGGGTGAACTGCGCCCCATTTAGCTGGGCACCGGCCCATTCCATGCCGGTGTTTGCGGCGCATTCAAGGAAATAGGTGTGGTTCTGACGCGGGAAACGCTCAAGGTCTTCGTAGGTAAAGACCAGTGGGTTGTCGACCAAGCCGTTGATCATCAACCGGTAATCTTCTTTTTTCAGCTCAATCGCACCCGAGTGATGACGCTCAAACGCGCAGCCCTGAGGGGTGATTGTCCCATCCAACGCGTGGATCGGCGTAAAGTTGATCGAACTGATGGTATCGGCGGTTAGCCACTCCACGTTGCGGCGGATCACGTCGCCCTCAAACTGGATCGGTGCGCCGTATGGTGCGGCGTCTACACCGTCGCCCAAACCGCTCGCCCATTCCTGAACTTCGGTGATAAGTGGATCGGGTGTGCCTGCACTTGCCCCACCGGCAACCGCCCCGGCCCCAAGCGCTGCGGCGCTGGTCAGGAACTGGCGGCGTGAGGGACCCGTATTGGGTTTATCTGCCATTGTGTGTCTCCTTTCGGATCATCGAATTCATCTATGTGAATGATTTGGCGAAAAAAATTTGCCGCCAAAACGTGCCGCGAGGGCGGGCGCTTATGCGCCCACCACCGTGACAGAGTTATTAGGATCAAGTTTTATGGTGCCCTGTTTGCGGATGTGGCTTTCGACCACGTCCCAAATCTGTGGCCCTTCGGTGCCTTCGTTGACGCTTGCCCAGCCGGCAACAACGTAGTTTTTCGCCGGATCAACGGCTTCGCCGGTTTTCAACAGGGTCATTTCGGAAATCCGCTCGCCCTGTGGCTTGGTCACGTCACAACGGTAGGCCATGCCACCAATACGCACCATGTCCCCACCCTGTTGGTAATAAGGATCAGGGTTAAAGATGTTGTCGGCCACGTCCTCAAGGATCACCTTGATAAATTCCCCGGTCATTTCAGAGCGATAGGCCTCGCCGTAGCTCATCGAGGTGACGTTCCAGATATCTTCGCGGGTGATGTCATCACCAGGAAGCAACGATGGCCCCCAGCGCACGCCGGGCGACATGGCAATGTCGGCCTCACGCTCTTCGATCAGCGCGTTACAAATCAAGTCATCCCAAGAGCCGTTGAAATTCCCACGACGATAGAGCGTGCTATCGGTCTGGCCGATGACTTCGCTCAGCTGGTCTTTGTACGGGGCGCGCTGCTCTTCGATAACCTTGGTCATCACCGGATCAGGCGTGATCACATCCGAGAAAATCGGGATCAGTTTGTGGCGATAGCCCATCATCCGGCCATCGCGGATATCCAAATCGACGCGGCTGACGAATTTGCCGTTTGAGCCAGAAGCCACAACGATGGTTTCGCCGACCAACACCGGTTCTGGCAACGCGTCATGGGTGTGGCCCGACAGGATCACGTCAATCCCGGTGACTTTGGTTGCCATCTGTTTGTCAACGTCAAAGCCATTGTGCGACAGGCACACAACGCATTCCGCGCCCATGCTGCGGACTTCATCCACCATGGCCTGCATGTTTTCATCGCGAATACCGAAGCTGTACTCCGGGAACATCCACCGCGGGTTGGCGATCGGCATATAGGGGAAGGCCTGACCGATCACGGCAACCTTAACGCCGCCACGCTCAAAGAACTTGTAGGGTTTGAACAGTTCAGCCGGTTCATCCCACTCGGAGTCAAAGATGTTTTGACCCAGTGCGGCAAAGGGCAACCCTTCGACGATTTCATTCACACGCTCGGAACCGAGGGTAAATTCCCAGTGGAATGTCATCGCATCGGGCTTCAGGACGTTCATGGAATTCACCATGTCCTGCCCTTCGGTGTGAAAGCAGGTGTAGGACCCGTGCCATGTATCCCCACCATCCAGCAAAATCGCATCCGGGCGGTCGGCGCGAATGGCGTTCACCACAGTCGACACACGATCAAGGCCACCAACCTTTCCATAGCCTTTGGCCAGAGCTTCAAAGTCACCAGATGACAGCGCGTAGTGGGAGGGAGACCCATCTTCGATGCCATAGGCTTTGCGGAAATCCGCTCCGGTCAAATGCGGCACGGCCCCTTTGTTGCCGCCAACCCCGATATTAACCGACGGTTCGCGGAAATAGATCGGCATCAGCTGGGCGTGAATGTCTGTGACGTGGATAAGTGAGACATTGCCAAAGGTGTCGAACTGCAAAAGCTGGTCCTGAGTCAGGCTTTGCTGCGCGGCTGCGCGCGCCCAAGTGCCATAGCCAGACGCGCCCATCATGGCCGTAGCTGCCATGGAAACCTGCAGAAAATCGCGACGAGAGATCATGGGGAGTGCTTTCTATCTCAGGGTGTTACCGCAAACGTATTCACGATAATGAATGGATGTAGGGAAAGAAAACCCCGCACCGGGCAACCGATGCGGGGCAAAATATTAGTTACGGACGGAGGGGCCTTCGACGGCCAAACCATTCGCACGCGAAGAGACATAGAGCTCCAATGCGATAAACTCGGCCGAACCTGGGCTGTAGGTTTCGGCGCGCGTATCACGCACACAGCCTTTGAAGCGCGAATGCACCCCGTTCAGCTTGGCGTTTTTCAGACGATAGGCCGGGAAGCCGTTGATCTGACCTTGGCTCAGGTGATCCGCACGGATGTAATTGCCATAGTTATCTTCGTGGCAATTGGCACAGCTCAGCTCGAGCTGACCGGTACGTGTGTAGTACAGTTCTTTGCCCTGCGCCCACATATCGGCCGCAGGGCCATCAATGGCCACATTCATTGGCATGCCACGCGAATGGAACGACAGCATCGCTTCCATGTTGACGGCTGCACCAGCGTCGTATTTCCACGCCTCGGCCCCCATCTGGTTCACCCGGCAGTCGTTCATCTGCATCTGCAGAGTGCGGACTTCGCCAGCTTCTTCGTTCCACTTGGGGTAAGTCGCTTTGACACCTGCCATCGAGTCGGCGGGATCATCGTGACAATCTGCGCAGGCTTTGCCTTCGCTGCCCTCAGCGGCGTTCCACTGATCCATCGCCTGATCCACAAAGATCATGCCCGGATTGTCGAAGTCATCCAGCTGAAGAGATTGTGTTTCATCCGAGCGAAAGTGCCAGCCCGAAATCAGCTCGTCCAGCGCACCATCAAGGTGGGCCGGAGCGGCGGTTTTGGTGACCAGTTCGGTGTCGCCATTGATGACCATTGTGTCATCGTCTGCGCCGCCCGCTATGGCCAGAGGTGCCGAAAGGCCTGCCACTAGGGCTAGGGCCGTCAGTGCCTTGAAATTCATATAGTTTCCCTCCCTTTGAACCTGCGCCCCAGAAGCATTTTCATGCGTTCGCGATCCGGGGCGCAAGGCGCCAGCGTTTAGCCGATGGCGATTTTCTTGGCGGTCTCATAGATGTCGCCGTCATCATCGTACCATGTGAATTTGAATTCACCGGCCTCGGGCACGGTGGCTTCGAATTCCACATATGGGTTGGTCGAGATGGCAGGCTCAAGCGTCACATCAATGACGTTCTGACCATTAAAATCGCAGGTAAAGCGATGGATGATCGAGCGCGGAATGATGTTGCCGTCTTTGCCTTTGCGCTGACCCGATTCCATTTTGTGCGAAATCAGGGTCTTGATGGTGATTGCATCACCAGCAGCGGCCTTTTTGGGGACTTTGACGCGGGGTTTTACACCAGATGCCATTGTTCAATTCTCCTAACGTTTTGGTCGCAATCCCGAGCCGCAAAAAACCGAAGTCCACTTTTGCTGGGATTGCTCCGCTGCTTAGCCGCCGCAGCCGCCGATGGTGACCTTGACGGTCTTGGAGGCGCGGGCAAAGCTGCCATCGGCCATTTTGGCAACAGCAACAACATCTTGCGTACCGGCCAGGCGAATACGGGTCGAGGCGGACTGGCTGGCGGCCAGTGGGCCAAAGTTGAATGTACCAACCGGCGGCGTCGGGTTGCCTGTGGCCAGAACCATGATTGCGGTTGCGCCGGGCGCGGACACCGCGATCGGAACAGTATTGCCGTTTTCCGCAATTTCAGGCGCAGTCAGCTCAAGGCCAGTATCGGCCATATCGGCCCCGCCTGTGAACTCGGCAATCAGATCGTCCGACGCGGATGCGCTTGCACGCAACGGCAGGACGGTCATCAGCGCTGCACCGGCACCCATGGCCAATGTTTCGCGACGTGTGAATTCCATCGTCTGTCTCCTTAGTTTAAGGTCAGCTTTCCTTGAGCGTCAGCAGGAATGCGACCACATCTTCGATATCTTGAGCCGACAAAAGCGGCGGCAAAGGTTCAGCGCCAGCTTTGCCCGTGTAGGCGTCACCGGGGCGAATGTAGCCTTTGGTTTTGTAAAAGGCGGGCATCACCGTGCCTTCAAAGGTCATCTTGGCGTTGGCCACGATGCCGCGCAGTTCCGCTTCGCTGCGGGCCTCACCTGTATAGGACAGGTCTGGTCCAACTTCGCCGTGGAATGGCACATCGGCCAGTTGCTCAACCGCATGGCAGGACACACAATTGCCTTTGGATTTAGATCCGAAAACAGAGCGGCCATTTTCGGCATCACCGGGCTTGCCGGTTAGGGACATTTCAACAACGCCCTCTTCACCGTATGCCACATCGGCTGGTAGCACGGTCTCGGCGGCGGCCATCCCCGCGGCCAGCACCAGTGCTGTTGTTAGTGTTGTAAGCCTCATGTTCCCTCCCTAGGCTTGCTGGCCTTTCGGCCTTGCTCGCGGCCCCGTCGCGCTGGGGCTTTCTACTCTCGTCATTGCTCGCTGATGTATACCGTAGGGCACAGGCCCCGCTCAACGCAACAACAAATTCGCAAACGTGAATTTCTTGTCGCAGGCAAGGCGCTATCAGTCGAAACTTCCGTTGCTGCGCTCTTGGATCATCCGCGCATGGTAACGTTGAAAATCTTCACCGTTTTCAGATGCATAGCGCTTTTCCGCGACCCAAGTAAACATATCTTTTGTCGTGCCTTTGCCAAAGGCCCCCGGCATCACCGCAACCGCCGCATCCATAGCATTTACGCCTTCTGGCACCTCTTCAGGTAGAAAAACGATGTTGGGTGTGAACATCACGCGCCATTTGCGGGCCATGTCTTTTTCACTGCGCGAATCCCCGTCAAAGTCGACGACTTCGACATCGCCATAGAGGTTCATCTGCACCACAAAATAGTTTTCGGCGATGTAGTCAGAGATGCCCTGATCCGAGAAAACCTCTTCGTGCATTTTGGCGCAATAGATGCACCCCCGCTGTTCAAAGAACAGCACCAAACGCTTGCCCTCGGCATTGGCTTCGTCAAGGTCTTCGCGCAGGTCTTTGAACGTGTCGCGCATCCATGGCTGCTTGTGCAGCCCGTCGTCGCCCATTTCCGCTATCGCAGGAACAGCCATCAGCGCGGCCACCGCCGCTATAATCCAATGTCGCATTTCAAATTCCTCCCAGACACGCTTTGGCTCAGACCCAGTTCGGATAGGCCCTTAACATGAGTTCGGCGATCCAACCCACCGTATCGGTTGCAATCAGGATCGCAAATATAATCAGCATGACGCCCATAGCTTTTTCAACATGGACCATTTTTGAACGGTGTTTTTGCAGCCATCGCAGGAACGGCTGGGCAAAAACGGCCGCCACAACAAAGGGGGCGGTCATGCCGATCCCAAAGACCGCCAGCAAAAGCGCGCCGTGCCAGAGCTCCCCCATACCCGACGCAATCGCAAGGATCGTCGCCAAAATCGGCCCCACACAGGCCGTCCAGCCAAAGCCAAACGCCAAGCCCATGACATAGGCCCCGAAAACCGTCGACGGATCGGCTTTGCTTTCCATGCGCGCCTCGCGATAGAGAAAGCCGATCTTGATAACCCCAAGAAAATGCAGGCCAAACGCAAAGATAATTGCCGCCGCCACATAGGACAGCGCGTCCTTCCAATCGGCAAAGGCCTGACCAAGTGCCGTCGCCCCAAGCCCGAGCAACATAAAGATCGTTGTGACCCCAAGGGCGAACATAATCGCAGAGAGGACCAAGCGCCGCTGCGCCCCCGGCGCGATCCCGCCTTCGTCACGAAGCTCGCTCATCGACAACCCGGCCATATAGGACAGGTAAAAAGGCACCATGGGCAAAATGCACGGGGTAAAGAACGCACCCAACCCGGCAAGCAAAGCCCCGGCATAACTGATGTCGAACATGGGTGCTCCTTGATCAATTCACATATTCAGATTATGTTGTTCGATAACGAATGGTCAATTGGTGATCCCAGGTGAGACAATTTGCATATGCGATGCTGGCGGTGATCGCCAGCGCTGGACTGGCTTTGGCCAAAGACCCCGCCCAAGACGTCCGTCTTGTGATGGTGGAACAGCCCGGCTGCGCCTATTGCGCCGCATGGGACGATGAGATCGGCCCCGCCTATCCCAATACATCAGAGGGAGAGTTTGCGCCCCTGATGCGCGTCGATCTGCATGTTGGCCCACCCGATGGTATTAAATATGCACGAAGGGTGAACTTTACCCCTACTTTTATTCTGTTAGAAGGCAACAACGAGGTTGCGCGTATCGAAGGATATCCAGGAGAGGATTTCTTTTGGCCAATCTTGGCAAAACTGTTACAGGACCACACCGCGTTCCATCCGGCGACCAACTGAGACTGATCTGACCCATGGCCCTTCCCGTACTTTCTAATGACCTAAGTGATGACGAGCTGGACCGCATCGTCGACAAAGCCACCACAGCGTCGGCTTTCCTTAAGGCGATTAGTCACGAAGGCCGATTGATGATCCTGTGCCATTTGGTGTCTGGCGAAAAGTCGGTGACCGAGCTCGAAGACCTCTTGTCGGCCCGTCAGGCGGCCGTGTCCCAACAGTTGTCTCGCCTACGTCTTGAAGGGCTTGTTGTGCCCCGCCGCGAGGGCAAAGCGATCTTTTACAGGCTAGCCGATGACCGTCCGCGCAAAATGCTGGAATGCGTCTACGAGCTATTCTGCGCCGAAGACGATTGATTTCGGCGATTGATTTTGGGGCCGCCTCGGCGCAACCTTGTCACAGTTGAAAGCAAGTGAAGCTGGCGACGGTCGGAGGAGGGCCTTTGCATGCGTGATATCTTGTCTGACCATCAGATGGTGGCCTTGATTGGCCTAGTCGGAGGCATCTTGTTGGGTCTCGCGGCCCGATTGGGCCGGTTTTGCACCCTTGGGGCTATCGAAGATGCGCTTTATGGCGGGTCCATGGTGCGCATGCGCATGTGGGGCGTGGCCATTGGCTTTGCCATTCTTGGCAGCTTTGCCTTGATCGGAACCGGCTATCTGGACGGAGCCAGCAGCTACTATTTGTCGATCCGCTGGATGCCGATGGCGTCGGTGATCGGTGGGTTGGTCTTTGGCTATGGCATGGCCCTGTCGGGAAATTGCGGATACGGGGCCGTTGCCCGATTGGGCGGAGGCGATTTGCGCAGCTTTGTGATTGTGCTGGTCATGGGGGTGTCGACCTATGTGGTTCTGTCCGGGCCTCTGGCCCCGATGCGCAACGCGATATTTCCCCAAGTCGATGTCACAACCGCCGAAATACCGCCCGGCATTGCCCATCACCTTGGCAGGTTGACCGGCATCTCTGTGCCCCTGATCGGAGGCATAATGGGGGCTGCCATCCTGCTTGGGTCGCTGATGTCCAAGGATATTTGGGACAGGCCCGCGCAGGTCGTCTGGGCCTTTGTGGTTGGCTTTGCCATTGTCAGCGGCTGGGCAGGAACCGCCTGGGTCGCCGAAAGCGGATTTGAGGCCCTACCAATTGTGTCACACAGCTTTGCGGCCCCAATGGGGGAAAGCATCCTTTGGTTCATGACCGGTTCGGTGCGCCCCTTGTCATTCGCGGTCGGCTCAGTTGCCGGTATCTGGGTTGGGGCCTTTGTCGGGTCAATGATCAAGGGGCATTTCCGCTGGGAAGCCTGCGAAGACCCGCGCGAATTAAAGCGCCAGATTTTTGGCGCGGGCCTTATGGGTGCGGGCGCAGTTCTGGCCCTTGGATGTTCCGTCGGCCAAGGGCTTTCGGCGTTTTCGGTTCTGGCCTTGTCGGCCCCGGTCACCTTCTTGGCGATTTTTGCCGGGGCGGCCATTGGGTTGCGCCAGCTGATCGTCGGGTTTCAACCTGCCGAATAGGGGATTGCCTTGCGCGAGGTTGGGGCGCGGCCCCGCCCCGAGCAAGCTCGGGACTTACCGGGATATTTTGGGAAAGAAGAAGCGCGGATCAGCTCATTTCGCCAAGGCGTGCGACATAGCGGGCCAGCGTGTCGATCTCGAGGTTGATTGTATCGCCAACCTTGGCGTTACCCCAAGTAGTGACCTTTTGGGTATGTGGGATGATGTTGATCCCAAAACGCGTGTCATCCACCTCATTGACCGTAAGCGACGTTCCATTCAACGCAACGGAACCTTTGGGCGCGATAAAACGGGCCAACTCGCGTGGCGCGTCAAAGGTCAGCCGCGTGCTATCGCCTTCGTCGCGCATATCAACAAGCTTTGCGACACCATCCACATGACCAGACACGATATGCCCACCAAGCTCATCACCGACTTTGAGCGCACGTTCTAGGTTGAGAACACGATCCACCGTCCAATCGGCCAAATTGGTCTTTGACACGGTCTCGGCGCTGATCTCCATGTCAAACCAATCATCCCCCAAAGCCACAACCGTCAGACACACGCCATCACAGGCAATTGACGCACCAATATCAATTGAATTGGTGTCATACGAAGTCGCAATCCGCGCCCGAAGATCGCCGCGTTGCTCAAGCTCGACGATACGGCCCTGATCGGTGATAATACCTGTGAACATCTCGCGTCCTTTCGCATGTGGCGGCTCCTCTGGGCTGCGGCGCGATGTGGCCTTAATTTCGCCGGGTTCAGAGGTTAAAGATTTCGTTAGGACAAGGACATAAAACGCCATCATGAGCAACGCAACCGGCCAAAAACGGGTCTTCCTGTTTCTACAGGGCCCACATGGACCCTTCTTTTACCGCCTTGGCGCAATGTTGCGCAAGACGGGGGCAGATGTCTGGCGGGTGGGGTTTAATGCCGGCGATCGTGCCTTTTGGTTCCATTCCACAAGCTACATCCCGTTTCGTGGATGTCAGGACGACTGGCCAGAACGGTTCACCGAGTTACTCGATGAAAAGCACGTCACCGACATTGTGCTTTATGGCGATGTGCGCGGGATTCATGCCAAAGCCGTCGAGATCGCCCAAGAGCGCGGGCTTGGCATCCATGTTTTTGAAGAAGGCTATATGCGCCCCTATTGGGTGACCTATGAACGCGGTGGTTCGAACGGGCATTCGACCCTGATGCAAACCTCTGTCGAGGACATGCAAAAGGCGCTGGCCCTATCGGATATGGAGGCCCCCCTCCCCCCCGGGCATTGGGGCGACATGCGTCAGCACATGTTTTATGGCGCGCTTTATCATTGGTTTGTGATGTTTCGAAACGGTGACTACCGGAATTTTCGCCCGCATCGCTCGCTTACCGTTGTTCAGGAATTTGGGTTGTACCTGCGCCGCTTGCTTTTGATGCCGGCGACATGGATTGACCGGTTGGTATCGACAGCGCGCATTCGCTTGGGTGGGTTTCCCTATCATCTGGCGCTGATGCAGCTTGAACATGATAGCAGCTTTCAAAAACATTCTCCCTTTGCCACCATGCCGGACTTCCTCGAAGAGGTGATGGCCGGATTTGCAAAAGGGGCTCCCGGCCATCATCACTTGGTTTTCAAGGCCCATCCGCTCGAAGATGGTCGCGTCAACATGCGCCGCGCCGTGCGCAAACTGGCGCAAAAATACAGTGTCGCGGATCGCGTCCATTATGTGCGCGGTGGCAAGCTTGCGCAGCTTTTGAACGACGCGCGAAGCGCTGTCACCGTAAATTCCACCGCCGGGCAACAGGTGCTCTGGCGCGGCATTCCGCTCAAGGTTTTTGGCGCGGCGGTCTATGCCAAACCGGAATTTGTGTCCGAACAACCGTTGGACGAATTCTTTTCCATGCCGACACGCCCAGATAACCGCGCTTTCAAAGATTACCGCCGCTACCTGCTTGAAACATCGCAAGTTCCCGGCGGCTTTTATTCGGCCCGTGGGCGTCGGCAATTGTTGCGTCAAGTGGTTGATATGATGCTCTCGCCTGATGATCCCTATCAGGCGCTTGTTCGCGGCACCGCGGCTCCGAGGCAACAGTTGCGGGTTGTGCAATAGGCAGCACAACCCCTAGTACTGGCGTTTTTTATTCAAACCCGGTACGTTACTAAAAAAAGACTGAGGCAGAATAATAAGGTCGAGGAGACCGAGCAGTGAAACACTCCACTTCCAGGTGGGCGCGTACGGTCGCCCTACTGGCCGCGGTGTCGATTCTGGCATCTTGCGGCCTCCCCCGTTTGGGACCCAACAAAAGAGAAATCTACGCCGGGTCCGTTCAACGCGAAGGCGACGCCTTTATCGTTGCAATTAATGATCGCGTGACGCGGACAACCGCCGTTGTTCCCGCGCTTGGCTTTTCCGAAAGTTTTAAAAACGCCAGCACCCTTGGGTCGGACACCATCCGCCCCGGTGATACGCTCGGTTTGACGATCTGGGAAAACGTTGACGATGGTCTACTGGCCCCCGAGGCCGCCAATTCCACCATCCTCGAAGAGGTTCAGGTTGATGGCTCCGGCTTTATCTTTGTGCCCTACGCGGGGCGGATCAAAGCCGCTGGCAACACGCCGGAACGCATTCGCCAGATCATCACGCGCAAGCTCGAAGATCAGACACCTGACCCACAGGTCGAAGTGCGCCGCGTTGCCGGTGACGGGTCGACCGTTAGCCTTGTGGGCGCCGTTGGTGGCCAAGGCGTCTATGCTATCGAACGTCCAACGCGAACCTTGACGGCGATGCTGGCCCGTGCCGGTGGTGTGACAATCGAACCTGAAATCGCTCAGGTCACGGTTCTGCGCGGTGGGGAAACTGGTAAAATCTGGTTCCAAGATCTGTATCGCAATCCAAAGGTAGACATCGCTCTGCGCGGTGGGGACCGCATCCTTGTCGAAGAAGACACACGCGCCTTTACAGCCCTTGGCGCGACCGGGTCGCAAGCCCGCGTCCCCTTCGAAAGCCAAAGTCTGAGTGCTGTCGAGGCGATTGCCCAAGTGGGCGGCCTTTTGGCGACCGGTGCTGACCCGACGGGTGTGTTTATCTTCCGCAACGAACCGGCGGAGATCGCTAACCAGGTCCTAGGCCGCGATGATCTCGTGGGCGCTCAGCGTATGGTCTATGTTCTCAACCTGACCGAGCCAAACGGAATGTTCATGGCGCGTGATTTCGTTGTTCGTGACCAAGACACGCTTTACGTTACCGAAGCGCCCTTCACGCAGTGGAACAAACTGATTTCAGCCTTTACCGGATCGCTTGGCGCTATTGGAACGCTAACCTCGACTGCGGATGCGCTGACCACTGTGGGCAGCGGGGGTTAACGCCTTTGCCGCAATATCAAGATCACGGCGCCGGGGAGGAGACTTCCCGGCGTCTTTACGTCTATAACGCTGGCTTTCTGACTCAGAAACGCGTTCGACTGTTATTGCGCGAAGCTGGCTTTCGCGTCTCGCTTGGCCGTCCCAAAGCTGGTGATCTCGTGGGGGTTTGGGGGCAGTCGCCAACGTCTCATCGCGGCGAAGCTATTGCCTCAAAATACAAAACCCCAATCGTGCGCATTGAAGATGCGTTTTTACGTTCGCTCCATCCCGGCCGCTCTGGCGAACCACCGATTGGCCTGATGATCGACGAAACGGGGCTTCACTTTGATCCAACGGCACCGTCTGATCTGGAAACGCTGCTCAAAACCCACCCTTTGGATGACGGCGCCCTTATGGCGCGGGCACGGGCCGGTATGGCGCGCATGCAGGAAGCACAGTTGTCAAAATATTGCGCCAGTGACCCCGAGGTTCCCGCCCCCGACCCGGGCTATGTGTTGGTTGTGGACCAAACCCAAAACGACGCCTCGGTTCGCGCAAGCAAAGGCGATCGCAGCCGGTTTTTGGAAATGCTCTTTGTTGCGCAAGAGGAAAACCCCCGCGCCCGTATCGTCATCAAAACCCACCCCGAAACCGCAGTAGGGTATCGCGCCGGTCATTACCGAAGCGAAGACGCCACCGGCAATATCGCGTTTTTTGATGCGCCCATTTCGCCTTGGCGGCTTTTGGAGGGGGCAACCAAGGTTTACACCCTGAGCTCGCAGATGGGCTTCGAAGCCATTCTTGCTGGGCATAAACCGCGTGTTTTCGGCGGCCCGTTTTATGCGGGTTGGGGGCTTACGGACGACGAAGATGTCTTTGCCCGCCGCCGCCGCCCATTGTCGCGTGCACAGATGTTTGCCGCCGCAATGATCCTATATCCGCGCTGGTTTGATCCCTATTCTGGTAAAACCGGAACCTTCGAAGACGCGCTTGGCGCGATGGAAGCCCAGCTGAGGGCCTGGACCGATGATCGCAAGGGATGGGTTGCAAGCGGCATGCGGCTTTGGAAACGCGCCCCGCTTCAGGCATTTTTCGGCTCACATCGGCCAGTTTGCTATGAAGACACGCCCGCAAAGGTCCGCGAAATATCGGAAAAAACAGATCGTCGCCGGATGGCCTGGGCCAGCAAAGCGCAGGGCAACGTTGTCCGAGTCGAAGATGGGTTTGTACGATCTCGCGGTCTTGGGGCCGAATTAACCCCCCCCTTGTCCTTGGTTCTGGATGACCTTGGAATTTACTATGACCCGACCTCTCCGTCGCGGTTGGAGGGGCTGATTCAAAATGTTGCCAAAGGATTAAGACCGGACCAAATCGAACGTATCGAGCGAATCCGAGACCGGTTATTGCGTTCTGATTTGTCCAAATACAATCTCTCCGGAGAATTACCCACACTGCCCGCTGGGCATCGCATTCTGGTCCCCGGTCAAGTCGAAGACGATGCGTCGATCCTCACAGGCAGCCCGGACTTTCAATGCAACATCGAGCTTTTGCGCAAGACGCGGGAGGCCAATCCCAACGCAGTCATCTTGTGGAAACCGCATCCAGATGTTGTAGCGGGCCTGCGCAAAGGTCAGGTGGACACCCCCGAAGAATGGGCCGATAAAACGTTGGAAAATTGTAACATTTCCGAGGTTTTAAAACAGGTCGACGAGGTTTGGACCATGACGTCTCTGACTGGCTTTGAGGCGATGATCCGCAGGTGTCGCGTTACAACGTTTGGAGCCCCCTTTTACGCGGGCTGGGGACTTACCCGAGATTTGGGGCGGGTCCCGGCCCGGCGCTTACAAGGTCCACGTCCGGATTTAAACGCCCTTATGTACGCCGTGCTGGTCGCCTATCCGCGCTACTTTGACCCTGTGAGCAAGCTCCCCTGTCCGATTGAAACCGTTCTTGAACGCCTCGAAACCGGAAACCTTCCGGCGCCGGGAGCCTTCAACCGGAGCTTGTCCAAGCTCCAAGGAGCATTGGCCAGCCAGTCCCATCTTTGGCGTCGTTAAGGTTTTGTTAAAGCTTCTGCGGCTATACCCCAGCGGTGCAACTATTTTCTGAGTTGTCCACAGGGTACAGTAACCCTGAGCGACCGCTCAAAAAAGGCAAGTTAACCCTACGGAAATATACATCTTTTTAGCTTGCTGCGCTGCGGCGCCAGATGTGCCGAATGTCTGCACCATCCACCGTGACATCCACAAGCTCAAACCGCGGTGCTTCGGCGAGTCGATCGACACCCAAAGCGCCCAATCCGGGCTGACCTTCGGCCCCCAATGCAAGACCTGCAGAAAAAACTTGAAGCTCATCGACAAGGTCCTGCGCAAGAAGAGAGGCCGCTAACTGGCCGCCGCCCTCACAAAAAACCCGTGTCAAACCCGCCGCGCCAAGCGATTGTAAAACCGATCGCGGATCAACACGCCCCTCGCCAAGATGGCAAGGCAGAAGCTTGGCCCCGATCCCCTCCCAAGCTGATTTCAACTCGGGGCGCACATCAGGACCATGGCAGAGCCAAACCGGAATTTTGCTCGCGGTTTGCGCCAAGTCGGACAACAGGGGCACGTCAAGATTGCGGGACACGACCACACGCACCGGTTGCCGCACGCTTCCCAGACCCCGGACAGTTAAGGACGGGTTGTCCACACGAGCCGTTCCGCCGCCAACCATCACCGCATCATGCGTCGCGCGCAGGGCGTGTACAGCCCGACGCGCCGCAGGGCCTGTGATCCACTGGCTTTCGCCGGTAGCGGTTGCGATACGTCCGTCCAAACTCATGGCGAGCTTCAGCGTCACCCACGGCCGCCCCTGTTCAACCGTCAAAAAGAACCCGGCATGATCATGCAACGCCTGATGCGCCAAGACACCAGTTGTGACCTGAACGCCGTGTTTGCGAAGTTTTTCAAACCCTTGCCCGCTCACCCTCGGGTCGCTATCGGACACCGCCGCGACAACTCGGGAAATGCCCGCCGCAATCAAAGCGTCACAACAGGGTGGCGTTTTTCCATGATGGGAACAAGGTTCCAGCGTCACATAGGCGGTCGCCCCTTGCGCCGCATCCCCCGCCATAGCAAGCGCTTGGGGTTCCGCATGGGGTCGCCCCCCCTCTTGGGTCCAACCGCGCCCAACGACGCGACCGTCCTTGACGATCACACAGCCCACCGCCGGGTTGGGCCAACACTTGCCCATCCCGCGACGGCCCAAGCCTAAGGCATGGGCCATATGACGCTGATCTTGATCGCTCACTTGGTGTCTGGAACCTCTGGTCGCAGCTCGCTGACAAATTTGTCAAAATCGTCTGCGGCTTGGAAGTTCTTGTAAACACTCGCAAAACGCACATAAGCCACGGTATCAATCCGCGCCAGCGTTTCCATCACGATCTCCCCAATTTGGGTCGATGCAATGTCGGTTTCACCCATACTTTCCAGTCGACGCACGATTCCAGAGATCATTTGATCAATACGATCCGGGTCTATCGGGCGCTTTTGTAGCGCAATACGGATAGATCGTTCCAACTTGTCGCGATCAAAATCTTCGCGACGTCCGTTGGATTTGATCACCACCAAATCGCGCAATTGCACACGTTCATAAGTGGTAAATCGCCCGCCACATGCGGGGCAAAACCGGCGCCGGCGGATCGAAACATGATCCTCAGCAGGCCGGGAATCTTTAACCTGGGTGTCTATATTTCCACAAAATGGGCAGCGCATGGCCGTCCCCCTCGTTTTCTTCTCTGCCTCGGGGCGCTTTGCACCCCCTTTGTATTTTTATGTCGCGCGCTCGGCCGAAAAAGCCGCGAAATTGCTACACCGCGCTTTGGCTGTAGGGTTTGTCCCTACTTATCCACAGCCACTATAGGCCAGCCGCCACAATTTGGGTAGAGGGGAAATGCAGCCGCTAGATGAAGCAAATTCACGGCGGAAAGCCCCCCAACTATGCAACAGAACAGAAAATGTGAAACGGACTAGCCCACTAGCTTAAACATCGACTTTGACTTGGCCTTTTCTTTGGTTGCCTCCCCCCGAAGAATAGATCGCATTTCCTCTGCCTTAAGCATGTGGCGCACAGGCCCGACCCCGACAAGTGTCGGCTCTTGCTCAAACACCTTTTTCGCAACGGCACGCAGATCGTCCTTGGTCAACTCAGCATTAATTGCCTCGACCTCTTCCCAGTCTGCCAAAGTCCCGTCTGCAATGATTTGCTCGCGCATTGGCTCGGGCCGGTGACTGACATCGTCCAGCCACATCAAGTTCCACCCTTCCACTTCGCGTTTGATCGACCCGCATTCATCCGATGTTATAGCGTCACCACAAACGTTTCGGATCGCCTGCGCCGTCAGAGTGATGATGTCGCGGAACTTGGCGGCATCTCCGTGCAATTCGATCTCAACATATTTGTTACCAGCAAAGTCTTCGATCAAGGCGTTCACACTATAAACAAGCCCCCGTTTTTCACGCAGCTCTGTCACCAAAAGCGAACGCGGCGACACCCCAAGCAGACAAACGGCAAGGTACAATGCCTCCTGTTCTTTCTTGGTCAAATCCTTTGGAACTGGATAGCCAAAGCGCACCGCACTTTGTTCCGAACTATTGTTCATGATCGCATCGCCGACCTGAAAATCCAACTCAGGGTATCCCGCAGCGGTTCCCGCAGGCAAAGCCCCAAGATACGTTTTAACAAGTTTCACAGCATCCTCATGCTGAATATCACCGGCAAAAAGGACGCTAAGATTGCGACCGACATAGGCCAACGTGTGGAAATGGCGCAAATCTTCGACCGAAATGCTTTCAACCGTGTCTTGATACCCAATCACCGGGAGCCTGACTGATTGCTCTGGGTAAGCAATGTCCAAAAAGGCGGCATCCATGTTGCAATTGAAACAACCGCGGCATCCTTCTTGCTCGATAATATCTTTTTCCAGCGCCAAATGCTCTTTGTCCAACAACGGTGACGTTACGATGTCTGCGAGAACATCAACAGCTTGTTCAATATCGCGCTTAAGAACCAGTGCATGATAAGACGTGCTGTCTTTGCGCGTGGTGCCATTCACCCAACCACCTGACCCTGAAAACGCCTTTTGGATGACTTCGCTACTGCGGGTGCGTGATCCTCGAAAAAGCATATGTTCCAGCAAATGCGCCAACCCGGACTTTTCATCCGGTTCATGCATTGATCCGATGCGGAAATTCATCTCTATTTTGACTGAATTGAAGTGCGGCGCGTAGTCGGTCGCGACGATAATGCCGTTGTCTAAAATGGACTGAGTACGAATGGGTTTCACAGACATGACCTCTTGAACTAATCTGCTCACAGAGTTGCCCTGAGAAGTCGGTAACAATGTGGCGGTTCAATGGAACTGACGTGAAATAGCGTCTAGCGACAACCTGCCTAGGCAAGATGCGCTATGATTTCGCGGTGGTGCGGTGCGGTACGATGCTCAAAAAGGTAAATCCCCTGCCACGTTCCAAGAGCCATTTCGCCGTTCGTCACCGGAATGCTCAACGTGACCGGCATCATTGCCGCCTTTATGTGGGCTGGCATATCGTCTGGCCCTTCATATGTGTGGGTCAGGTAAGACATGGATGGGTCTGTGGTCGGGGGCACCAACCGGTGAAAGAAGTTCTGAAGGTCGGTTTGAACTTCTGGGTCGGCATTCTCCTGGATCAACAGGCTTGCAGACGTGTGCCGAACAAACAGAGTGAGCAAACCCGTTCCGGACGTCCAAGCTGCCACCTGATCGGTGAACTCATAAAGGCCTGGTCCGTGAGTGGTGACCGTAAAACGGGTTTGCAATGGCACGCTCCTTGATTTGCGTACCAAACTGGCTTGCGACATCACGCTGCGCAAGCATTAGCTGCCGGTTGCAACAACAGTCGAAGGCGAAACTGTGGGTGCCTGGCTCAACGCTGGTGCAAAATAGGGCTGGCTGATTGCGATAGACACGGCTGTTCCGCCTTGTAGCTGTGCAATTGTCAGGTCAGGACCATGGTGGGCTTGGGCCGCAAAAGGGGCAGAGGCCAAAAGGCCGAGGAGGAGGATGTGTTTCATTGGAAGGCTCCGGGTTTGTATCTCAGAGATGGGAGCCGCAACGCAAATCGCAATGCGCGCACGCGCAGAGGTGATGTGCGCTCAAATATCGGTGACCTGTTTGCGCCCCTCTTGTGAGGTCCCGTTTCCTTTGGCAACGGAAGTGAATGAGAGGCAAGGCCAACCATATCATTGAAGAACCAGCGATTTCCGTGTCACCAGAACAGTTGGACCAAACCGACAAGGGCAATAAACGTGCCGAGAATGCCGTCTGTTAAGAGACGGGTTTTGTAATCCGCCGGATCGGTCGGGTTCACAAACACCGACACGGTGTCCCCTGTTCTGACCGACAAACGGCCCGGGCATTCGCCTGTATACTCAACGCCTGAGACGACATAGACGAACCCAAGTTGAATAGTCCCACTGGATCGCTGGCGTTCAGAAGATGTGACCCGTGCAGGGACCTGCATCCAATTCAACCTCACGTTTATTGCTGAGATGGTTTTGAGCGATCCAAGAGCCAAAACAGGCCCCCCAAGCCAGGACGACGGCCAATCCCAAAGCCACACCCCCAAAACAACGATTGGAACCGATACCAAGCCCAGTCCGGCAAGCAGCCAACCCAGACGTTTCATGTCGCCTCCTGATCCTGCTGCGCGTCGCGTCGCGTTGAGCAACACGATTTAGTCATCTAGAGGGTTATCCGCGAAAGAGACGATCACCCATTTGGTCGATCATTTGCTTGGCTTTGCGGATGGAGGCGTCTTTGCACTCGTCCAAATCACGGATCAAATCCGCGCGGATCAGATCGTGGGTTTTAGTCTCACCATCCATATCACGTTCAATCCGGGCCCCAATACGGTATTGGCCACCGTCATTTACCGGAGTCGGGGTGATGCGAAACCCATTGTATTCAATAACTTCGGCGGCAACATCCGAGGATGCGCCGCCGCCGAAAATCTTTGACAACCAAGACATGGCTTACTGATCCAAGAAGCTACGCAATTTGCGCGACCGGCTTGGGTGTTTCAGTTTGCGCAGGGCTTTGGCTTCGATCTGACGAATACGTTCACGGGTCACGCTAAACTGCTGACCAACCTCTTCGAGCGTGTGATCGGTGTTCATACCGATGCCAAACCGCATCCGCAAAACACGTTCTTCGCGCGGTGTGAGCGAAGACAGAACCCGCGTTGTGGTTTCTTTGAGGTTCTCCTGAATGGCGCTGTCCAATGGCAGAACGGCATTCTTATCCTCGATGAAATCACCAAGCTGGCTGTCTTCTTCGTCGCCAATGGGCGTCTCAAGCGAAATTGGCTCCTTGGCGATCTTCATCACCTTGCGGACCTTTTCCAAAGGCATTTGCAGTTTTTCTGCCAATTCCTCTGGGGTCGGCTCACGACCGATTTCGTGCAACATCTGACGACCGGTCCGGACCAACTTGTTGATCGTTTCGATCATATGGACCGGAATACGGATGGTGCGGGCTTGGTCGGCGATCGAGCGGGTGATCGCCTGACGGATCCACCAGGTCGCATAGGTCGAGAATTTGTAACCACGGCGATATTCAAACTTATCAACCGCTTTCATCAGACCAATGTTCCCTTCCTGAATCAGGTCCAGGAATTGCAGGCCACGGTTGGTGTATTTCTTGGCGATCGAAATAACGAGACGGAGGTTCGCCTCGACCATTTCTTTCTTGGCCTGACGCGCCTCTTTCTCACCTTTCTGAACCTGCTGCACGATGCGGCGGAATTCAGAAATATCGAGACCAACGTATTGCCCAACCTGCGCCATATCAGAGCGCAGACCTTCGACTTTTTCGGTCGAGCGTTCGATGAACATCTGCCAACCACGGCCAGATTTTTCACCCATCCGCTCAAGCCAATTTGGATCAAGCTCATGGTTGCGATATTCTTCGACAAATTCGCGGCGATTGATGCGGGCTTGGTCGGCAAGCTTCACCATGGCGCTGTCGATGGACATGATGCGTTTGTTGATGCCGTAAAGCTGGTCGATCAACGCTTCGATCCGGTTGTTATGCAGGTGCAATTCGTTGACCAGCAAGACGATTTCAGCGCGCAATTTTTGGTAGCGCTCTTCGTCGGCGACCCCAAAGCTGTTGTCTTCGTTCAGCGTTGCCGAAATCCGGCTGTCCTGCATCTCGGCAAGCTCTTCATAGTCCTGCGCGATGCGATCAAGCGTCTCAAGCACGCTCGGCTTAAGCGCGGTTTCCATCGCAGCCAAAGACATGTTGGCCTGTTCGTCATCGTCATCATCGTCGTCATCTTTGGCAATCGGATTGCCATCGGCGTCGAGTTCTTGGGTCTCTTCCTTCGGTTTGATCGCCTCACCGCCCGCTGCGGGTGCAACAACCGGCTCTTCGACTTCACCATCTTCGTTCATTTGACCTGAAAAGGTGGTTTCGAGATCAATCACATCGCGCAGAAGAATGTCTTCGGACAGAAGTTCCTCGCGCCAGATGGTGATCGCTTGGAAGGTCAGCGGACTTTCGCAAAGCCCGGCAATCATCGTGTTACGACCGGCCTCGATGCGTTTCGCAATCGCGATCTCACCTTCGCGCGACAAAAGCTCAACCGAGCCCATTTCGCGCAAGTACATCCGAACCGGATCATCGGTGCGATCAAGTTTTTCAGCCGAGCCAGCCGCCAGTGTCACTTCACCGGGTTTTTTGGTCTCAACCAGATCGGTTGCGCCCTTGTCTTCTTCTTCCGGCTCTTCGTCGTCTTCGGTGATCTGAATGCCCATTTCAGAGAGCATCGACATCACATCTTCGATCTGATCGGAACTGACCTGATCAGGTGGCAAAACTTGGTTAAGCTGGTCGTATGTAATGTAGCCACGCTCACGCGCTTCGGCGATCATTTTCTTGACCGCAGCCTGGCTCATGTCGAGGCTTGCGTCCTCTTCATTGCGCTCAGATTTGGCGTCATCGTTGTCCTTGGCGGCCATGAAAGTCTCCTGATCGGAAAGGCGGGCGATTCGTTTAAAGCGAATCAATAGCGCGATAAAGCGATTCGCACACCCGTCTACCCCTATTTCTTTACCGTTTCCTCACCAAAAAGACATTAACCGCGGCCCTTGTCGAATCGAATTGTTGAAAGCAGCGAATCAAAAGCACTGCGTTCCTCTCGATCTATCGGGGCTCCGTTCGGGCCAACGTCATATTCGGCACTCTCTTCATCACTTTGGCGCCCGGCTTGCGCGCGCACTTTTGCGGCCTCAGCCAAACGCCACGTTAGCGCTTCGTCCGCTTGATCTTCTAGGTCTTCTTGCGCTTCGGCCAGTTCGGCATGCCATCCATGCAACGCGTCCATCTTGGCCAATTCTTCGGCCACGGTCATGCGGGCCATATCGGAGTTGCCGGGGGTGCGAATGCAGGGCACAACCGCCACATGGCGCGCCGCAAGCATGGTTTCAAGGGTCTCGGTGCCAATTGCCTCTTCTGCGCGCAGTCGCATGTCGTTTTCATGGCCAATGTTGCGCAAAATCACATCTCGCAGCAACGCGTGATCCGGATCATGACAGGGCATCATTTCCAGTTGGGTTTCAAACTCCAACGCCAAATCCGGCGTCATCAGAATAGCCGCCAAAATGACCGTCTCTCTGAGCGATGCCTCGGCATTGTCGCCGGCCGCCACCAAGAGCGAATTCTTGGCGCCAATGGTTGGCGGTGGCGGCGCTTTCCAATCGCGGCGCGGCGACCAGTTGGTTTTCCCCTGCCCCTGCGGGCGATTTCCACCACCCCCGGACGACCGCCCAGCGCGGAACAATTGAAACCGCAACTCTTTGATTTCATCGCCATAGTGGCGACGCAAATGCGGGTCCGTAATTTTGGCAATCCGCGCGCGCAATTGTTTGTCGAGCGCGGCCTTGCGCTCGGGGCTGTCAAACACCTTGCCCTCGGTCTCATTCTGCCACAGCAGACGCACCATCGGCATGGCCTCATCCAGCACCTTTTGCACCGCCTCCGGGCCACCCGACCGCACAAGGTCATCGGGGTCTTTGCCCTCGGGCATGATCGCAAAGCGCAGACCTTTGCCCGCTTCAAGCAAGGGCAAAGCCAGATCGATCACCCGATAGGCGGCACGCAGCCCGGCCTTGTCCCCGTCCAACGCAATCAGCGGCTCAGGCGACATACGCCACATCAGCTGCATTTGCGGCTCGGTCACCGCCGTCCCCAGGGGCGCAACACAGGCCCCGAATCCGGCCTCGGATAGGGCAATCACGTCCATATACCCTTCGGCAACCACCAAAGGCTGTCCGCGTCCAGACGCCTCGCGCGCCGGGCGCATATTGTAGAGGTTGCGTGACTTATCAAACAGTTCCGTTTCCGGGCTGTTCAGATATTTGGCATTGTCATTCGGGTCCATCGCCCGGCCGCCAAAGGCAATCGCCTTGCCCCGTGCATCGCGGATCGGAAACATAATCCGGTTGCGAAACACATCATAGGGCTCGCGCCCCTTGTCGGACTTCTTAACCAACCCACAGGCCAACATCAGGTCCGGAGCAATTCCCTTTGCCTTAAGATGTTCGCGCAGGTTTTCCCAACCCGCAGGGGCAAAGCCAATCTCAAACCGATCGCGGGTCTCAAGGCTTAGACCCCGTTTATCGAGGTAAGCCCGCGCTTCCCCCCCTGCCCCGGCCTTAAGCTGAAGTCGGAAGAATTGCACCGCTTGCTCCATCACATCGCTCAGGATGGTGCGCCGGTCGGCTTTTTCCTTGGCCTTCGGATCGGCCTTGGGCATGTCCAAACCGGCCTCAGTCGCCAAAATCTCAATGGCTTCCATAAACGACACATTCTCAGTCTCGCGCACAAACGAGATCGCATCCCCCTTGGCGTGACATCCAAAGCAGTAATAATATCCTTTGCGATCATCGACATGAAAGGATGCAGTCTTTTCATGATGAAACGGGCACGGTGCCCATAAATCACCCTTACCCTGATTGGACTTGCGCGCATCCCACATCAATTTCCGCCCGGCCACTTGGGCCAAGCTGGTGCGATTGCGCAGTTCATCCAAAAATCCAGGGGGCAGACTCATGTGGTTTAGTATCTCGATTCCATTGGGTGCCTCAAGGGCTAGCAGACGCCTTTGGCGCTAGACCGCCACAGGCACCAACTCGAAACGCCCGGCATTGCCGGGCGGTGAGGTCTCATGCGCGCCGCAAGGCGCATAATGTAACAGCGTTTTGCCTAAAGGGTCTCGCACCGCGCTTTCCATGCGGTGCCAATCTCGTCGGTCAATTGATCTTGGGGAAGCTCATACACCCATTCCGCCAACATATCCGCCGCCGTCCGGTCCAACCCCGCGCGCAAAACACGGCGCGCTTTGCCTTTGCGCACCCCGTCTATTCGCCCGTTTACGACGTCCATCACCAAGGCGGCTTGCGCGTCGCAATCGGGCTTTACAGCTTCTTCTGCCGAAACCATCGGTGCCGCGCATATCAGCGCCGCCAGCAAAACACGCATTCTCATTCCTCGCCTTTGTGAATCCATGGTGATGTTGTCAGCCTAACTTAAGGCAGTCTAGCTCGCGCAGCAACCAAGCCCGCCGCCTGCACGATCTCATGCACAAGGCTCTGCGCCATTGACCGAAACCCCATGATTTCAAAGCGATCTTCACCCACCCGCGTCACAGAAATCATCATATGACCGCAAACCGTCCGCGCCGTTGATCCCTTTGGAAACGAAGCTTCCGCCAAGTCAACCGGGATCACTCGTGCCAGAACCTGCTCCGCGCCTACCCCGCTTACCTGCCAAGCCACCCATCCGTCACTTTGATCGGTGATCAAAGCAACCTCCTGCATCGACTCGGGCACCGTCGCCCCGATCAAAATCGCCTGCCGATGCCCAAACCAACGGCATTGCAATGTATCCTTGCCCAAAATTTGCCCCGGCTGGGGAAACCCAAAACCAAACTGCGCCTCCATTGCCTCCGCAAGTGCTACCTCCTGTCCTGCAAAGGGGGCAATCAAGGTGATCATGCGCGTCGGCACTTCACAAATCGTCACCCCCGACATCTCAACCGCGTCCTGCCCCTGCAACGGTGATATCGCGCGCAGCTCAACCACGAAGCCGCCCTCCCTCAGGATCAAACGCAACCGGATCGGTGACCTCGCATAGGGTCTCAACCCCGCGCAAATGATCGACCAATTTGATCACCTCGCCATGGCGCGCCCGGCCATTTTGCACCAAGGCCAAGGCCCGAACCTCGCCCAAGGTTGGCGAAAAACAGGATGATGTGACATAGCCCAAATCATTCTCCCGCGTGGCGGTGCTCTTCGCTTCAAACAAATGCGCACCGGCTGGCATCTCTTTGATTGCCCCGGTTGGCCGCAAGCCAACCAATTGCGCTCGTTCCGGCCCGCTTAGCCCCGGACGGCGTGACATGGCCTTGCCAATACAGTCCTTTTTGGCCGACACCATACGCCCGTATCCTAAATCATCCGCCGTGGCCGTGCCGTTGATTTCCGCGTGGGTGACAAACCCCTTTTCGATCCGCAGAACATTCAAGGCTTCCATACCATAGGCCCCACCGCCCAGCGCCTTGGCGCGCGCAACAAGCTCTTCAAACAAGCTGGTCCCAAAACGGGCAGGCACGGCGATTTCATAGGCGTGTTCACCGGAGAACGAGATCCGAAACAGCCGCGCGTTTACCCCGCCCACCGCCACCGGCACACAGTGCATATACCCGCTTTGCGCATCATCAATGGGCGCATCCAACACCCCGTTCAAAAGCTCCCGTGACTTTGGTCCTGCCACCGCGAACTGCGCCCATTGCTCGGTCACCGAAGCAAAGCGCATTTTCAAACCGGAGCAAAACGCCTGATGCACCCAATCAAGATGTTGCATCACCTGTCCCGCCGCCGCGGTTGTTGTCGTCATCAGCCAGCGGTTGGTGTCAAGCCGCGCACAGGTGCCGTCATCCAAAACAAACCCATCTTCGCGTAGCATCAAACCATAGCGCACCCGCCCCGATTTGAGCGTGCTAAAGGTGTTTGCATACACAAAATCAAGGAATTGCCCGACATCTGGCCCCTGAAACTCAATCTTGCCAAGGGTCGAGACATCGCAAACACCGACATGCTTGCGGACCATTCGCACTTCGCGATCACAGCTTTGTCGCCATGTCTTTTCACCCTCAACCGGCACGTAGCTCGGGCGATACCAAAGCCCGGCCTCAATCATCGGCGCGCCCGCCACTTCGCTGGCTTGATGCGAGGTTGTGAACCGTTCAGGTGCGTATCCTTTGCCCTGTGATCCCGCCCCAATCGCGGCAATCGAAACCGGCGTAAAGGGCGGGCGAAAGGTTGTGGTTCCGGTGTCCGGAATATCACGCCCGGTGGCATCGGCCAAAACGGCCAAGGCCAAAACATTTGAACTTTTGCCCTGATCCGGGGCCATACCTTGGGTCGTGTAACGCTTCATATGTTCAACAGAGCGAAAGTTCTCTTGGGCTGCCTGTTTGACATCCTTAACTG
Organism: Pelagimonas sp.; assembly: GCF_058892305.1. Classification (NCBI taxonomy): domain Bacteria; kingdom Pseudomonadati; phylum Pseudomonadota; class Alphaproteobacteria; order Rhodobacterales; family Roseobacteraceae; genus Pelagimonas; species Pelagimonas sp. The sequence continues at coordinate 85,057 of NZ_JBZXVN010000019.1, read as the reverse complement.
TCACATCGTTCTGAAAATCGAGCCACGCACGCCCTTTGCCGGGCACCGTCCAGAACCGACGAATGCGATACGGTGCATCTTCGGCCTCAGGGACCTCAGGACGATGCGCCGAAAACCCAAGATCGCAGAGAGCCTCCAGCCCGGCCTGCACCCCGTCCGCCAAACACCCCGCGGTCGAAAACGTTCCTTTGGCCGCCCCCGCCACGGACATGCCGGGCACCGCGTCATTGGTGGGAACAAAGCTCGCTATTGTGTCATTCCAAATCGGCCGCGTGTTCATGTGACAGCTTAGGTGCAACGACGGGTTCCACCCGCCCGAAACCGCCAACCCCTGAACCTGCATGCGAAACTGCGATCCGTCGGGGCGGCGAATTTGAATGGCTTCCAGCCCCAAACGCCCATAGGCGCGCGACACCTGCGCCCCCGGAAAATAGGGCACATCCCCGGCCAAGTTCGGCGCATCCGCGCGGCTATCGACAAGAGCCGCCACATGCAGACCGGCCTTGGTCAAATCGCGTGCGGTCCGATGGGCGTCATCGTTATTGCCGAACACGGCCAAGGCCTTGCCCGGCACAACGCCCCACCGGTTAAGATAGCTTCGCATCGCCCCGGCCATCATGATGCCGGGTTTGTCATTGTCTTGAAAACCGACATGACGTTCCAACGCCCCGGCACAAAGAATAGCCCGCTTGGCATGGATGCGCCAAAAGCATTCTATCGGGGCCCCTTTGGGATCACCGACATGATGCGCGACCCGCTCAAGCGCACCATAGGTCCCTTGATCATAGGCGCCGGTCACCGTGCATCGCGACATAAGACGCACGTTGTCCATCGTGCGCAACTCGGCCACCGCCCCGGCCGCCCAATCCTCGGCGGGTTGTCCGTCGATCTCTTCGACCTCAGACAAAAGCCGCCCGCCAAATTCGCGATCTTCTTCGCAAAGAATGACCCGCGCGCCACTGCGGCCAGCGGTCAACGCCGCCATAAGGCCCGCAGGCCCACCGCCGACGATCAGAACATCACAAAAGGCAAAGGCCTTTTCGTACGCTTCAACCGGTGGCTCGCCGGATAGCGCCCCAAGGCCAGCGGCGCGGCGGATGAGCGGTTCGTAAAGCTTCTCCCAAAACGCCTTGGGCCACATAAAGGTCTTATAGTAAAAACCCGCTCCGAAAAACGGCGCGGCAAAGTCATTTAGGCCCAGAACATCAAATCCCAAAGACGGCCAACGGTTCTGGCTCTGGGCGTCCAATCCGTCATAAAGCTCTTGCACCGTTGCCCGGATATTGGGGTCACGCCGCGCGCCACTTCGCATCGTGACAAGCGCATTGGGTTCTTCGGATCCGGCGGTCATAACTCCACGAGGGCGGTGGTACTTGAAACTACGTCCCAGCAACCGAACACCGTCGCCCATCAAGGCCGAGGCAAGGGTATCGCCCGCAAACCCAACATGGGCATGACCATCAAACCGAAACGATATTGGGCTGTTACGATCTATCCGGCCCTTGCCATTAACCCGCATTTCGCGCCCCCGCCAGTTGCACGGCCTGAATGTCATGCGTGGTGGTATCGCGGGTCACGATGAGCCAAGCGCCACACCCGCCGCCATGATACCAAAGGTCCTCAACCTGTCCGGCGGAATTGTCGCGAAGGTGCAAATAAGCGTGCCAGATCGCGGCCCCAGCATCCGGTGCCGGGCGATCCAACATCGACGCGGCCCCTTGATAAGTGAACTCGCGACTATCGCGATCCCCGCAATTCGGACAGGTTAGTCTCATGTGACCTCACATTCCGTTGCAGGCGGCATCCGACACGCGGTTAAGCTTGTAGCTCACCCAACGGCCCGGAATCTCAGCCAAATCCACGGCCCCGCCACAATCTGCGACCTCGCCCACCAAAAGGTATTTCGTGCGAAAGGTCATGGTGCTGTTCGTTTGCTTGGTCACCTGTAGCGACCCGCCGTCACATTCCACAACGCATGTGTCCCAGCGGCTTTCCGTCCCACAAAACATAAACTGAGACAGGGTGCGCCCGGCGTATCGACTTCCCGAGACGCGCCCTTGATTGGCCAAGACCACTTCGATCGACGTCGCACGCGAAACATTGGTGGCCCATTCGCCCACCTTCATCCGTACCGCCGCCACATGCTGATCTGGATGGGTTGCCAAATGGCCCGATGAATAAAACCGCTCATAACAACCGGGCCGAATTTCGTTGGCCTGCGCCGTTCCTGCGAACATGGCGAGCGCCCCGGCCAAGGCCGTCGACATAAGCTTTGAAAAGTTACGCATAGTTTTTCCTTCCCTAGTGGAGGTTGTGTTGCGCGCCCGTTCCTTCTTCGTCCATCAAACCGATGCCGGTTTCGAACCGGTCCAGTCGTAATTTTTCCGCACTTGCATGGGGGCGATCCGTGGCGATCAAATGCGCAAGGGCAAACCCCGACGCAGGCACCGCCTTGAAGCCGCCATAACACCAGCCTGTGTTGAGATAGAGGCCGCCGATTGGCGTGTGATCAATGATCGGCGAGCCATCAGGCGACATATCCATAATCCCGCCCCAGCTGCGCAGCACCCGCGCCTTGCCAATGGCTGGCATCAGGGTCATGGCCGCTTCCATCACCTGTTCCTTGCCCGGCAAGTTGCCCCGCGCCGCATAAGAAGCATAGAAATCCAGATCACCACCAAAGACCAAACCGCCCTTGTCGGATTGCGAAATATAGAAATGGCTCATGCCAAAGGTCACGACATTGTCGATGGTTGGCTTGAGCCCTTCGGTGACATAGGCCTGAAGAATATGGCTTTCGATCGGGAGCCGCAGCCCGGCCATTTGCGCCACCTGCGAAGATCGCCCTGCCGCAACCATCGCCACCTTTTTGGCGCGGATCGGCCCGCGCGTGGTTTGCACCCCGGTGACCTGACCGTTTGTCGTATTGATGCCGGTGACCTCGCAGTTTTGGATCAAATCAACGCCGCGTTGGTCGGCCCCGCGCGCATAGCCCCATGCGACGGCATCGTGGCGGGCCGTGCCCCCGCGCGGATGATACAAGCCCCCATAAATCGGAAAACGTGCCGTGTCGAAATTCAAAAAGGGCAGCATTTTGCGCAATTCATCCCGACCCAAGAGATGCGCATCATCCCCTTGATTTCGCATCGCATTTCCGCGCCGCACGGCGGCATCACGTTGACCATCAGAATGGAACAAATTGATGATGCCACGCTGCGAATGCATGACGTTGTAGTTAAGCTCTTGCTCAAGCCCTTCCCAAAGTTTCAGCGAATGGCTGTAAAACTCGGAATTGCCGGGCAGATAATAGTTGGCACGTACAATCGTTGTATTGCGGCCTATATTGCCGCCACCTAAATACCCGCGTTCCAGAACCGCGACATTGGAAAGCCCGTGTTCCTTGGCAAGGTAATAGGCCGTCGATAAACCGTGCCCACCGCCACCGATAATCACGATGTCATATTCTGTCTTGGGGTCGGGATTACGCCAATGTGGTGACCAGCCTTTGTTGCCGGTCAGCCCCTCTTTCAAAATCCGCAGCCCTGAAAAGCGCATCGCCCTACCCCACGTAAAAGCAGGGCCAGTGAACCAGCCCTGCGAAACAGTATCAATGCGGTATATCGTCTGCGCCTTGCCTTAATGCGACACAGCGCGTCGCGATTAGCCGTTGCTCCAGACAATTTTCGGGGCAAATCGTGGCCGCGTGAACCCGTAATTGTAGAACAAGCCTTCTTCATTCAGGCCCGGAACTTCAAAGGGGGGCACATAGTCGGTTGCCGTTTCCACAAGGATCACACGTTCATTGTGCAATAGGGTCGGAAGACGTTCTTCCATCGAACGCAATTGCCATGTTTTCAAGCGGTCAAAGTCACCACGAGTCTTGGACCATTCCGAGATGTATTTGTTCTTTTTCGCGTTGTAGCGCACCAAAGTGACGCGCAACGAATAAGGACCTTCGGAGCGGGTCAGATACTCAAGAAGCTCAACCATCCCATCCAGATAGTCATTGTCGATTGGATCCGTCTCACGAGAGATCGCATCCGAAATGGTATAGGCGGCTTTGACGTTCAGGCTTTTGTAGCGGAATGCGTCGTGGAACGAAAAGGTCGCAGCCAAAATGGTGAGCATCAAGGGAACGAACAACACGGTTTCAATCGCAACGTTGCCTTGTTCGTCTTGGGCAAACGCCTTGAAGCGGGTCAGGATCGAATTCAACATGGCGGTTACCTCGGTTCCTGGACAAAGGACGATGTCACAATCAACTGCGCATAGCCGTATTCATCCAAATTGAGTTCTTTACCAATGGCGGTTGTCGGCATCATCGGCTTGTACTTCAGGCAGGCGCGGATCAGCATCAGCTGGTTGTCCTGACCGTGTTCAAAGCTGCGCACTGGGCGAGGATCTTCGACGGCGTTCTGACAATCGGTGTCGGTTGGCGCGGCGGCGTTAAAGGCACGCGGATCAACCGAAACCATTTCCAGACGCAGGTTTGAAGAACACGCATCCAAAATGGTTGCCTCTTCGCAAATCTTGGTCCGCACCTCTTCGTAGCTTGGGATATGGCCGGTGCTCAGGCGAATCTCGCGGGTCGCGAGATCAACACCTCGTTCCAGCATGGCATGCCGAAGGTTGATATACGCAATCTCGACAGAGGCGGCGAGGATCAGGAAGAATACGGTGAAGTAGACCGCAAATTCGACCGTTGCGTTACCGTCTTCTTCCTTCTGGAAGCGCCGGGTGAACTGAGTGATTTGTGACATCATTGGATCAACCTCAGGCTATTGATTTGACGGGCAATGGCGTGGAAGGTCTCTGTGATTTCGACACCTTCAACGTCAAAGTAGTGAGACAGAGAGGACGCGCAGTTTTTCATGGCTGTTTGGCCACCCTGGGGGGCTTCAAAACCAATGGCAAAGACAACGATGCCCTCTTCTTTGGCCGCGTGGCAGATGTCTGCCAGACGTTCATCGGCGGCGGATCCGTTCACGATGGCTTCGGACGCATAGTAAACATCGTAGTAGGTGTTCTGCGAAACCCAGCCGTCATAATATGGTTTGGTGTACATCTTTCTGGCGACCGCTTTCGTCCCAAACCGGGCGAACAGCTCAACATTTGTCATCTGACGGGCGTTTGAGCCGCCATCTGGGGTGCTGCGATAGCGGTTGTTCCAGCTGGAGTTGCTTTCACGGTGCCAGAAATAGACGTCATTATTGGTTCCCGAATGGTCCTGAACACGAAGTGAGAACCGGTCATCACTGGTGCTCGACGTTCCACGGTCATCAATCCAAATGTCCGACAAGCCATATTTACGATGAGATTTCAGGTCATACTGGGTTGTGTTTTCACCGTCCGTCATAACGACGACAAACTTGATGGCTTCTGGATCATCAAAGAACGCTGGGCGATCGGCGGCTTCATCAACAACCAGATCATCAATGGCCATGGCCGCAACAGCGGGCTGTGTAGCAGGATCCAACAACGCCACACCCCATTTCATGCCTAGATCAATTGCGGTGTTTCCTCCGGCGTTAAGGCTGTCGATATGTGATTTAAGTGTTGTCTTGTTGGAGCTATGCACCATCATCGCACCTTGATCACCGGTCTTACACCATGGGCTGTAAATCGAACTGCTGTTTTCGTTGGTCGAATAGCGGTCGAAATGGCCCAAACGTTCGATCTCAGCGGATGGGTCAATTGCGGTGGTGTCAAAGGCGGAGGCCGAAAAGGTACCACAATTCGAATACGAGTGCAGACCGGACAAGGTCCAATAATTCGCCAAGGTGCTACCAAGGTTAACAGTCGCGTTATAGGGGACAAGCGAAACAGTGGTCAGACCGCTGTCCGAGTTCTCCTGAATAACGGTATCCACAAATTCCTTAGCGGCGGCGCGCATGTTTTCAATGCGGCTTCCCCCCATGGATCCGGAAATATCCAATACCATCGAGATTTCGACGTTCGAAATTTTTTCCTCGGCAACGGCGTGGCCCGGCGCAGTTAGGGTATCAAACCCCGACATGTGCAAAAAGATCGTATCCAGATCGACACTACCGGTGGCGGTCACTGTTCTGTAATTCATGCCTTGGTCGACCTGAACATCCGAAAGGACGTCTTCGAGACCGGCTTTGGCCATGTAATCATTAACAACTGCAACAGGGTCTTGTTCTTGATCTAGATCGGCCGCGGCAAGCACGGCTCGGTCGAGTGTACCCTGCATTTTGGCACGGGTTGCTTCAAACCGCATGATGTCCACCGAGGCGCCCGTGATCGTGAGGATCAGCACCAGCATGAACACAGAGAAAATGGTCACGTTGCCATCTTCTTGCTTAGAGAAGCTTTTTATGATCGCGCTTGTGCTAGACATGGCGTTCTCTCCTTCACTCTCCCCGGAGTTCTTCCGAGGTCTAAACAAATTGTTAACGGCGATTTGGGACAGAATTGGGGCGTGTTCCTGTCCAAAGCAGCACCATTTGGAGGTGAAAACCTCAAGTAATTGCAGGGAATTGCCTTGTTTGGCGACTTTTGGCGGTGAAATTACCGGATTAAGGGTATTTTCACGTGACGCGAGATCAAGCCGCGTAAACTTGGTGACAGCCAATGACGTGACTGAGCTAAACCAGGTCGGTCCCGCGTCGTGAAAAAACCGCCGCAAACTATTGTGCTCTGACGCCACAAGGTTGGGGCGCTGTGACAGATGCCCAGCCAGCCCATGTTCTTGATGCTTATAAAACGCCGGACGGAGGGAGCCCCCCCGCATGGGTCTTTGTGGTGACTTGAGCGCGCGAACGAAACCAAATGTGTCTAAGCTGGCCTCACAGCTAGACATGTTCGCGGATACTGGAAAAGTCTGAGCACCGCGATCTTCCCCCCCATGGAAAACCTGCGTCCTATGACTTTCGCGTGGCATGGTCCTATTCCCTTGTTCCGCAAACCTTGGGGCGGCATGCGGTTTCAGGAGTTAGGAATAATTAGTCATTCGGTTACAAAGCAGATCGAAATGTGGCAAAAAAGGGGCCTGTATCCACAATTGGATAAAAACACTTTGTAAACCAAAGGGGCGAAAACACCCCCTTGGCTATTTGAATATCACAGGCCTTTGGCTTGATAGCTTTTCGCAACTTTCTGAATAGCGACGATATAGGCCGCGGTGCGCAGGTCAGTCACATCCTCGCGGCCATGCCAAACCTCACGCATTGATTGGTAGGCAATCCGCATCGTGTCATCCAGGCCTGACCGAACTAACTCAAGCTCATCCGCCCCTTGCAGGTACTTTTCCTTGAACTTGGGATTGAGCGACCACGCGTCCCCCATGGCATCGTCAAGTCGGGCAAGCTCATCAATCACCAATTGATGGCGCGCCTCTTCCTGACGGCGTTGCATACGACCAAACCGAATATGGCTCAAGTTTTTGACCCATTCAAAATAGGATACGGTCACACCGCCAGCATTGGCGTACATATCCGGGATGATCACAACCCCCTTGTCGCGCAAAATGTCATCCGCCCCAGCGGTCACTGGGCCATTGGCGGCTTCGATGATCAGATTTGCCTTGATCCGGTCGGCGTTGGACAGATTGATCACCCCTTCTAGCGCAGCTGGGATTAGGATGTCGCAATCCTCTTCCATCACGGCGGCACCTTCTGCTGTGTGATTGGCGTCGGGATACCCCGTCACCCCACCATGTTTGATGATCCAGTCACGGACCTTTTCGACATCCAACCCATCTGAGCTAAACAAAGCGCCATCATGCTCAATGATCCCAGTGATGCGTGACCCGTCTTCTTCATGTAGAAACTTTGCGGCGTGATAACCCACATTCCCAAGTCCCTGAACGATGACGCGCTTACCTTCTAAGGTTCCGGACAACCCCGCTTTTGCTTTGTCCTCCTCATGGCGAAAGAACTCACGCAATGCGTATTGAACACCACGGCCTGTCGCCTCGACCCGGCCAGAAATGCCACCGGCATTTAGCGGCTTGCCCGTTACACAGGCCCGCGCGTTGATGTCGGTTGTGTTCATCCGCGCATATTGATCCGCGATCCAGGCCATCTCACGCTCACCGGTTCCCATGTCCGGAGCCGGTACGTTTTGCGAAGGGTTGATCAAGTCGCGTTTCGCCAGCTCATAGGCAAACCGGCGGGTAATCTGTTCCAATTCATGAACGTCATATTGGCGCGGGTCCAGACACAGCCCGCCTTTTGATCCACCAAAGGGGGCTTCGACCAGGGCACATTTATAGGTCATCAGCGCTGCAAGCGCTTCGACCTCATCCTGATCGACCGCCGATGCAAAGCGAATTCCGCCTTTGACCGGCTCCATATGTTCCGAATGAACCGACCGATACCCAACAAATGTCTGGATTTGGCCACGCAATCGCACGCCAAAACGCACCATATAGGTCGCGTTACATACCCGGATTTTTTCCTCAAGCCCGGGCGGCAAGTCCATCAAGGACACAGCCCGATTATACATGAGGTCAACAGATTCCCGAAACGACGGTTCATTTATAGGTGCAGCGGACATAGGAGCCCTCCCAAATAAAATGCACATAGGCCGCGGCACGGGCCAGTTCGTGCAACCCTAAAAACAGGTCAATGAGAATCACGTTAACGCCACAAAGTTTTTTTGACATCGTTTTTTCGCCAGATTTGCGGCGTGTTTTTCCCTCAGGGGGCACTGCATTGTTCAAACACTGGAAACAAAACTAGGGAAATTACGGTTAATGTCCTGAATTATATATAAAAATCTTCGAAATTGCCGATAAAAACGCCCCAATTTGGCCATCATACTCAACCATACCTTAGGCAACCAACGCGTACAGCATGAGTGATATCCCGGGAGGTCCCGGAAGGAAGGTACAGGATGCGTATTATTTCGAAGATAAAAACGCCCGGCGCTCTTAAGTCGTCGACCAGCAACCTTTTTGGCCGTTTTCAACGTGATCAAGAAGGTGCCATGTCCTATGTCGCCGTAACCGGTGCCCTAATAATGATGGTCTTTGGCGGCATTGGGATTGATATGATTCATGCCGAACTTAAGCGCAACAAGGTTCAAAACACGTTGGATCGCGCCGTCTTGGCCGCCGCCAACATGGATAACACCATGGACCCCGAGTTTGTCGTGCAGGAATACTTCCGCGCCATGAACATGTCCGACGCGCTCAACGGTGTTTCGGTTGATCAAAGCCTGAACTACAAGCGGGTAACGGCGGATGGCAACGCGACCATGCCCTCCAACTTCATGAGCCTGCTCGGAGTTGACACGTTACAAGCCTCTGGCCTCGCAACCGCAGAGCATGGTCTAACCAAAATCGAAATCTCCTTGGTTCTTGACGTGTCCGGCTCGATGGGGGGCAACAAGATCGTTCAATTGCGTAACGCCGCAAAGGGGTTTGTTGACCTGATGCTGCCGGCGGATGGCTCTGACATGGTGTCGATTTCGGTCATTCCTTATAACGCGACCGTGAACCTTGGTAACACCGTATCCCAGTATTTCAACTTGGATGATGTGCATGACTATTCCAGCTGTGCGACCTTTGAGACGGCTGACTTCACCAACACTGCGGTAGACCCATCAACCGAGTTGGGCCGGCTGGCTCACTTTGATCCCTACAATTCTTCGACCAATGGGGGCGAGATTACCAGCCCTTGGTGTGCGACGGGTCAAACCAGCGCGGTTATCGCCCATAGTTCTGATCCAGATGTGCTCAAGGCGCATATCGACACGTTGAACGCAGGCGGCAACACCGCGATTGACCTAGGCATGAAATGGGGCGCGGCTTTGCTGGACCCGGCGGCCCGCCCTGCGGTACAGGCGCTTTCGGTGGCCGGTCACGTCTCTCCAGAGCATTCCAGCCGCCCAGCCGCCTACGCGGACAACGAGACACTAAAGTTTGTTGTCGTTATGACCGATGGTCAAAACACCACCCAGTATGATCTCAAATCTGATCTCAAATTCGGCATGTCCGAGTCTTGGGTCGATACCCGCGGAACCGATGACCCGAGTGATGACCGTTACTCGCTCCGTGTGGTCGACAATCCTGGCGACAACAACGATACCTTCTATTGGTTGCGCATGAGAAACCAACCCACCGGCGCGCGATACCATAACAAGGCCGATGGGCCCAACTCCGGTAGCCCAAATGCACCACACCAGATGACAAATGCCGAATTGTATTCGCGCTTTAGCACCGCTGCGGTTGCATCCCAGTTCTTCTACCGCCCCTACGCAGACGGCTATCTGAGCTACAACACCTATGCCGATAACTACTATGCCTATCAGGCGACGGTTAACGGATCTCAGGCCGACACAAACCTATCCACCGTCTGCCAATCGGCGCGCAATAACGGTGTCGTTGTCTATGCCATCGGGGTCGAAGCGCCTCAGGCCGGTCTCAATGCCATGCAGGATTGCGCCTCATCGGTTGCCCACTACTTTGACGTTTCCGGCGACGACCTGAATGACACCTTTTCCTCGATTGCCCGTTCCCTCCAGATGCTGAGGTTGACCCAATGATCAGTACCCTTCGTTCCCACCTGACCCGGTTCCGCACCCAAGAAGAGGGCAGTGTTGTTGTTCCCTTCGCCCTGTGGACCCCGCTGTTTCTCATCTTGATCCTGTCGTCCATCGAACTTGGCACCGTGACCATTCGCCAAACCGCGCTGGAACGGTCGCTTGATGACACCGTCCGTGACATTCGTCTCGGTTCCGTCAGCGATCATGCCGCCATCAAGCAATCAATTTGCAACGGGGCGGCCGTGCTTCCAAGCTGCATGGATAGGCTTCATCTTGAGATGGTCTCCCTTGATATGCGCGACTGGAGCGGTGTCATCAATGCCGCCGACTGCGTCGACACCACCGCCGCTGTGACACCGAACCGGTCATTCACCAACGGCAGTTCGAACGAGATGATGCTGCTGCGCGCTTGCTTCAAATACCAACCGATCACGCCTGCCGGTACGATCAGTTCCAGCCTTGCCAAAGACGCCGAAGGGTTTACCGCCCTGGTTGTCAGCTCGGCCTTTGTTCACGAACCATCATAAGGAAGGGACCGTTATGTTTACATCGTTCAAATCCCGCTTCCGCAGCTTTTCCGATGACACCCAAGGCTACATCACCATCGAAGCGATGATCGTTCTCCCGGTTCTGCTTTGGTTGTTCGGCGCTGGTTGGGTCTATTTTGACGCCTTCCGCCAACAAAGCGTCAGCCAAAAAGCCAACTATGTTATCGGCGACATGATCTCACGCGAGACCGATCCGATTAGCGGGACATATGTCACCAACGCCCGCAAGCTGCTGCACGAGCTGACCAAAGGGTCGGGCAACGAAAGCGACCTGCGTGTGACAGTGGTTCAATATGATGCAAATGCCGCGTCTTGGAGCGTTGTTTGGTCGAAAAAGCGTGGCAACCAATCGGTTCTGAACAACGGGAGCCTGACCGCCTATGCCGACAAACTGCCTGTTGCAAGCGGTGGCGATCAGTTGATTATGGTTGAAACTTGGGACCTGCACGAACCAATCTTTGACGTCGGTCTGAGCGATTTTGAGATCCACACCTATAGCTTTACCCGCCCGCGTTACGCGCCACAGGTTGTGTTCTCAAACAGCTAACCCACAACAGATTGGGATTCCTTAGCCCCCCAGCGGGATCCCGACCTTAGGCCGCGCCTTTAAACGGGCGTGGCCAACTTGCGTTTATTGGTCAAGCTTGGTGATGCGCATTGTGATAATGTCGGCAACGGGTTTTGTTTCCGCCCCCGAGGTCACACCGCCAATCGCAACCCGTTTGCCCAAACGCCACCACAGGCCGGGATGCCAAGCGCGCGGCATCGGCTCTTTGAGAAAGATGATAAAACCGTTTGAGGGTTTCATTGCAAAAGCACCGCGATCGACTTTGGCGATCTGATCAATCCGGGCAAGAACGTCACCTTCGCTGTCGATCAGCTCGTCTTCGGTTAGAATGATTTCGCGCGACGTTGCTTGCCAGAGCATCTGGGACACCCACAGCGCAAAGAGACCACAACCGATCAAAAAGATCAGCCAAAGTGGGTTTTCTGGCGGAGCGGCAAAGGCAAGATACAACATCAACGCCCCTAGCCCGATCATGGCCCCTGCTCCGATCACCCGTCGTGACGCCGACGCTTTGATACGTGCCAATTCCGTGTCGCTCATGTCTGTCCCCTGTTCTCTAGTCTCGCCAATACGCGCAAAACGCCGCAGGGAAAAGCCCGGTTTGCGGCGCGCTTAGGCCGCTGTCACCGCGATCCGGAGCGATTTAGGCCCGCGAACCGACAGCCCGCGTTTGTAGTCGACCTGATCCGCTGCCAGCTCAATCTTGCTAAAGCGCCGGTTTAACGTCGAAAAAATAACATCCATGTCCAACGCCGCCAGATGGTTGCCAAGGCACAAATGCGCGCCGCGTCCAAAGGCGATGTGCCGGTTGGGGGCCCGTGTGATGTCAAATTGATCCGGATCGTCAAAGCGCGCCGGGTCGCGGTTTGCCGCCCCATACAGCAACCCGAACCGCGTGCCCGCCTCAAACTCCTGACCGCCGACCGTGCAATCGTGGGTCGCGATACGATGGAAATAGGGCAGAGGCGCATCAAATCGGAACATTTCCTGCACTGCGGTGCCGATCAATTCCGGGGTGTCACGTAGCTTTTGGCGCTGATCCGGGTATTTCAACAGCGCGTGCATCCCTGACCCTAAAACATCAATCGTCGAGCCATGCCCCGCCATCAAAATCAGCATCGCCGTGGCGATCAGCTCATCTTCTGATAACCGTCCCGCATCATGATGGGTCATCAATTGGGTGAGTAAATCCTCTTGCGGGGCTTTACGGCGTTCGGCGACCAAATCCAGCAAAAACAGATAGAATTCCTTGGTCGCCTGTTCGGCTATCGCCTTGTCGTTATCGTCCCGACCTACGTCGAAAAACCGAACCACATTCTCGGACCAAATCCGCAATTGTGGGCAATGCTCATCCGGTACGCCAAGCAAACGTCCGATGATATGACCCGGCACATGCGCAGCGAAATCCTCTATGAAATCAAACTCTTGCCGATCAGACAAAGCATCCAGTTTACCATCAACAAAGGTTTGGATCGCGTCGCGTTGGCGGGCGATCATGCCGCGGGTGAATTCCCGGAACACCAATGTCCGCAGGCGATGATGCACCGCGCCTTCGCTTTCCAGAAGGTTGGTTTGAACAAAGCGTTCGTGATGCGGCATGTCATGCCAGTTGATTTTGCGCTGCGCCTCTTTGCGCTCGTCCTCGCTCATCACATCATCAAGGCTTCGCACCATGGCCCGATCCGAGGCCACAGCCTCGACATCGGTCATTTTGGTCAACATCCAACTGTCGACGTCCTCATAAAAATAAGGGGCATCCATCTGGCGCATGGTGCGATAGATTGCATAGGGATCGTCGGCAAACGCCGCTGAAAGCGGATCGAAAACGAAATCTTGCTGTGAATCTACCTGTGTCATGGCAAGGCCCCTTGCTTGGCTTCAAGATGGCGACCTTACGGAGAAGTGGCCTTGCCCCTCAAGCCCCAATCTAGCGTTTGATAACCACTTCCGCGCCTCGTGCAGGTGGTTCATCGTCGACCAACTCCGTCGGAAATCCGTCTGCCCGAACGCTGAGACCGGTTGCCTCTTCCAACCGTTCAATCATGCGATCCGATTGTGCGCTCTGGCCATATCGGTCCTGCCCATCTTTGATTAAGGCTATGATTTGCGGTGATATTTCCAAAGGAACGTTGTTGGTTTCGGCCAATTCTTGAAACAGGCCAATGTCTTTTTGAACAAGGTCCATGGCGAAATCGACATCGCGTGAGCCGGAAAGGATCAACTGACTTTCGGTCTCATGCACAAAGCTGTTGCCAGAGCTGATCCGGATCGCTTCGTAGGTGGTTGCCATGTCCAACCCAGCGGCTTTCATTGTTGTCAGAGCTTCGCATAGGGTGAGAAGATTGGCGGTGGCCAAATAATTGGTCATGACCTTGAGCTTAGACGCGCTGCCAATCTCGCCTGTGTGCAAGACATTGCGCCCCAGAATGGTCAGCAAGGGCAAAACGGTTTCAAACCCGGCACGCTCCCCGCCCGCAAAGATCGAGATATTCCCGGTCGCCGCGCGGTGGCATCCGCCAGACACCGGTGCCTCGACACAGGTGGCACCAGTTTTCGCAACCCGTTCTGATTGTTCAACAATCAAGGCTGGATCGGTGGTCGACATCTCGACCCAAGTCTTGCCAGAACGCATTTCTGGCAGCAATTCCGCAAGCACCGCTTGAGAGGCCGCAGGGCTTGGCAGCGACGTGATGACAACATCGCAATCGCGCATTATCTGCGCGGCTGATCCCCCCGCAATGGCCCCTTTGGCGACAAACTCAGCGACCCTTGCGGCGTCGAGATCGTACACGGTCAAACCCACGCCGTTGTTCAATAAATTCCCAGCCAGCTTGCCGCCGACGGCCCCTAGTCCAATGAACCCTGTCGTCATGCTTGTCTCCTGATTTCAAACCACTTTGCGTTTGGGCGAGAGCGGCTGTCGGGTCTGTTTGCGACAAAAGGTTTGTCAAAACGAGACAAGCTGCGTAGCCTTGGCGCATGGTTCAAATTTCTTTTGATACTCCAACGGGTTACATGACCGTGACACAGGTGGGTGATGCGGTAACGCGGGTGGCTTGGGCCCGTGGTGAAACGGGTGATGAAACAGAGATTTTGCGCGCCGCCAAAGAACAGATCGCGGCCTATTTTGCCCATGACTTGCTTGAATTTGACCTGCCGCTAGAGGTGCAAGGGTCGCAATTCCAGCGCCGGGTTTGCGACGCAATGCTGGCTATCCCCTTTGGCGAAACCCGGCAATACGGTGAAATTGCTCAGGAATTACAAGCCTCTGCCCAAGCGGTGGGTGGCGGATGTGGTGGCAACCCGATCCCATTGATCATCCCCTGTCACCGGGTTTTGGCAGCGACCGGTTTGGGCGGATTTTCCGGCAGTCACGGGGTCGAAACCAAGGTCGCCTTGCTAAAACACGAAGGTGCGGCAAGCCTGTTGATCTGAGCCTTGGCGGCAAGATTAACGCATCGTCCGCTGTAGGTAATGCGCCGTTCGCCGAACCGGCAACGGGGCAAAGGGTACAAATCCCACCAAGTTTGGGGGAGATTGCCCCCGGTATCAGGGGTCCCAGATCAAGACATGGGTCGCCAATCTGTCCGATTCGACGGATGTTTGGGAGAGATTGCCAAACCCAGCTCAGAAGCGATGACCGTCACACCACCCATTTGGTAAATTTTGGTTCAGAACCGTTAAACTGCCCGCCAAACGCTCTTCCCGAACTCAAATTGGACGCTGTCTAATTCGCAGGGTTAGGCTTGCGCCTTTTTCGAAGGGATTGATGACAATTGAACCGTGGTGCCGCTCGGCGACGGATGAGACAATCGCCAAACCAAGCCCAGAGCCTTCGGAGGTTTCGACCTGAGAAAACCGTCCAAAGGCGGCTTTGCCCTGTTCGGGTGCCAGACCTTTGCCATCGTCGGCGATGGTCAAATCAATCACGCCATTTTCGCCCGAGGCCGTGCCCGTGTTGGACAGCGACAAGGCGACTGAAATTGTGGTTAATCCTTCACCGCCGTGTTTCAACGCATTGTCGATCAGGTTTTTGACCGCCTCGCGCATGAACACCGGATCGCAAAAACATGGGATGATTGTCTCCGGTAAATCGACGGAAAATTCGACCCCACCCGACAAGATAGCCGGGGCCAAATCGGTACAGACCTCACGCACGAGATCGGTCATGTCAGCGCTCTGAAAATGATCCGCGCCCAAGGGTTGGTCGAGGCGTTCCAAAGACAACAGTTGCTCGGTGACCCGTGTTGAAGCCCGCGCCGCCGTGACCAATTCGGTCATGCGATGCTCTCGGTCGGCCTCGGTTGGGGCGTCGCGCAGGCTTTCGGCCATAGACTGCACCGCCGCCGCGGGATTGCGCAATTGGTGGGCCGCATCAGAAATAAAATTTTGCTGGGCATCCATGCTTGCGTCGACCTTGACGAACAACCGATTGAGCGTTTCCACGATGCCACGAGTCTCGATGGGAACGGCGCGTTTGATTTGGCTTAGATCATCGGGAGAGCGCATGGCGATGGCTTCTTGAAGGTTCAAAAGCGGGCGCAGACCAATCGACACGCCGAACCAAACAACGAGGGCCACAGTTGCGACGAGCGCCCCAATAAGCGCCGCCGCCCGGACCGCCAGTTCTTGGACAAAACGGTTGCGATCGCTGAGCCTTTGCCAGACGGTGACCGTTGTATCGCCGGTCAACGTGTCGATGGTCACTTGTTCGGTGACCTTGAGAACCCGCACACCTTCGCCCCGATAGACGGCTTCGAAGACGTTGGGCTTGTTGCGTTCAACCGCCAAAGGTTTCAGGCTTGTCGGCGGATAGGCATAGCCAGTGACATAGCTGCCGCCGGGACCGGTGGCGTGATAAAAAACCTCGCCTCCCGCAACATCGCTAATCAGGCCGCGTGTTGACGGCGACAACAAATCGCCCCCCGACACCGCCACATCCCGCGAAATCGCCAGAGCCGTCGACAACAGCGAACGATCAAACAGGTCTTCGGCGGTTTGCTCGGCGACGGTAAAGCGCCAATAGCCCAGCAGGATCGCCATAACCATCAAGGGCGTGAGAATGACCCCAAAAAGCCGGACTCGCAATGAGGCGTGACGCATCAATCCGAAACCTCGAGCATGTACCCTAAGCCACGCGCGGTTTTGATCCCAACACCATGGGCCACGAGCCGTTTGCGAAGCCGTGACACATGGGGTTCGATGGCGCTATCGTCGACGTCGGCCCCGACGCCATAGACAAAATCAATGAGCTGGGTCTTGGAGACGATGCGCCCACGCCGTTCGATCAGGCACTCAAGAACGGCGAGTTCTTTTCTAGGAATATCAATAGGTTGACCATCAGTGGAGACGCGACGCGTGCCACGGTCGAAACTGAGCTTACCTATGGTTTCCTGGGCACCGTAGTCGAGATCTTTGCGCCGGGACAAGGCGCGAATGCGCGCTTCGAGTTCGTCCATTTCAAAGGGTTTGACGAGGTAATCATCCGCCCCCATGTCAAGCCCGGCCACCCGGTCAGCGGTTTCGGACCGTGCCGTCAAAAGGATCACGGGCGTGCTGTCGTTGCGGGCGCGCATATCGGCCAAAACCTGAAATCCCGAACGGCCCGGCAGATTGATGTCGAGCACCACCAAATCGGCACCGTCTTGGGCCAAAAACTGATCGGCCTCATCGCCGTCATGCAGCACATCCGCCGCATGACCATGGTCGCGCAACCGGTAGGCGATGGCATTGGCCAAGGCTTCGTTATCTTCGATAATGGCGATACGCATTTGGGGCCCCACAAGCAAAGCGCAAGGTTGGCGCAAGGTTGGCCTTCCATGATCGGCAGATCGGAGGGGGAATCAATCCCCGATTTTGCGAACAATCATGATGACGGGAGGACGTCGTCGTGTTTGTCTGGTCAACAGGGAGGAACCAATGACCAATTCAATCTTTACCCGTCGGGCTGTCGTCGGCGTTATTGCCGCTGCGGGTCTGGCTTTGCCAGCCGCCGCTGAGGTCGATCTTTCCGGCAAGACCGTGGAATGGGTCATCCCTTTTTCTGAAACAGGTGGGTCGGCCAAATGGGCAAACTTCTTTGCGCCGCTGTTGTCCGAAGCCCTTCCGGGTGCTCCGACCGTTGTCGTGAAGTTCATGCCCGGTGCCGGGTCAACCAAGGGCGCGAATTGGTTCCAAGAGGAAGAGCATGACGATGGCACGCTCTTGTTTGGCACCTCAGGGTCAACACAATTCCCCTATCTGCTTGGTGATCCACGCGTGCGTTATGAATACAAGGATTGGACGCCGGTTATGGCGTCGGGCACCGGTGGTGTCGCCTATCTAGACGCCGAAGATGGGGCCAAATTTGATGGCTCGGCCAATATGCTCAAGGATGTGGATTTCATTTATGGGTCGCAGGGGGCGACACGGCTTGACCTTGTTCCATTGTTGGCTTGGGAAATGCTTGGCATGAATGTTGAACCGGTGTTTGGCATCAAAGGCCGGGGCGATGGCCGTTTGATGTTTGAACGCGGCGAGGCCAATATCGACTATCAAACCTCCTCGGGCTATCTTAAGGGATCGGCCGAAATGGTGGCGGCGGGCTCGGCTGTGGCGATGATGACCTGGGGGTCTTTGGATGCTGATGGCAACATCGTACGCGACCCGACCTTCCCAGACATTCCAACCTTTAAAGAGGTATGCGAAGCCACGGATGGCTGTGAAACCTCCGGCGAAAAATGGGATGCTTGGAAGGCGTTCTTTGTCGCAGGGTTCCCGGTTCAAAAGCTGGCGTTCTTGCCTGCGGGCACCCCGCAAGATGTGGTCGACACCTACACAGCCGCCTTTGAGGCCGTGGTTGCCCGCGCCGATTTCCCAGAAATTTCGTCCAAGCGAGTTGGGAAATATTCGGTCTTTACCGGTGAGGGTGCGCAAACGGCGCTTGGCACCGCAACCAATGTGCCGGATTCGGCCAAGACCTTTGTCACAAACTGGCTCAGCGAGTCTTACGGTGTTGTGCTGAAGTAAGCGCAAAACCCCGGCGGGGCCGTCCAAGCCTCGCCACCCCATCCCACATATTTGATTTCGAAATGAAAGGCGGCTCCTATGGAGGCTTTCGCCACAGCTCTTCCTGCGCTTGGAGAAGCGTGGGCCCTGATCTTACAACCTGTTGTTCTTGGCTATCTGGTGCTTGGGGTCGTCATGGGCCTTGCGGTTGGGGTCTTTCCCGGTTTGGGCGGCATTGCGGGTCTCTCGCTGCTGCTGCCTTTCATGTTTGGCATGGACCCGATCCTTGGCCTTGCTTTGATGATTGGCATGGTTGCGGTGGTGCCAACATCGGACACCTTTGCCTCGGTCTTGATGGGGATACCCGGATCATCGGCCTCTCAGGCCACGGTGCTTGACGGTTTTCCGATGGCCAAAAAAGGCGAAGCCGCCCGCGCGTTGTCGGCGGCTTTTGCCAGTTCGCTTTTCGGCGGCCTTGTGGGGGCCAGTTTTCTCACGCTTTTCATCCTTGTCGCGCGGCCGATCGTTTTGGCCTTTGGCCTTCCCGAGATGTTGATGATCACCATCCTTGGTCTTTCCATGGTGGCGGTTCTGGCCGGGCGCTATGCGCTTAAGGGACTGGCCGCAGCTGGGCTTGGTCTGATGATCGGCACCATAGGCGAGGCCGACGCGGGCGGCAGCCTTCGCATGGCGAGCTATGACACCCCCTATCTCACCGACGGTCTGAAATTGGTCATTGTCGGGCTTGGCATCTTTGCGGTGCCGGAAATCATCTCGCTTTTGCGCCAAGATCGGTCCATCGCCAAAGGCGCACAGCTTGGCGGCGGATGGCTTGACGGGGTGCGCGATTGGTTTGCCAATATCTGGCTTTCGGTGCGGTGTTCCGTCATCGGTGTTGTCGTCGGTGTGATCCCCGGCCTTGGTGGGTCGGTTGTGGATTGGATCGCCTATGGCCACGCCGTTCAAACCACCAAAGACAAGTCCAACTTTGGCAAAGGCGAAGTGCGCGGCGTCATCGGGCCGGAAAGCTCCAACAACGCCAAAGAAGGCGGCGGGCTTGTCCCGACCCTATTGTTCGGAATCCCCGGATCAGGGTCGATGGCGATCTTCATTGGCGCGGTGGCCCTTTTGGGATCCGGCTCAATCGAAGTCGGCCCCGGCATGCTCAAAGACAATCTTGATATCACCTATTCGATCGTCTGGCTTTTGGCGCTTGCCAATGTTGTCGGCACCGTGCTGTGCATCGCCGCCTCGGGCGGGATTGCCAAGCTGACCACGATCCGTTTCACCTATCTCGCGCCCTTCCTCTTTATGCTGATCAGCTTTGCAGCCTTCCAGTCTGGCCAAAACTTCGAAGACCTTCTGGCGCTGTTTGTGATCGGTATGATCGGCATTTTTCTGCGCCGTTTCGATTGGTCGCGCCCCGCCTTCCTCATTGGCTTTGTTCTATCCAACCCCGTGGAAAAGTTCACCAATCAGGCGTTTCAAATCGCCTCCTTCCGCTTTCGCAAAAGCTTTGAAGAGGGCATCGACTATGTCTTTAGCCCGATTGTGATCGTGTTGATCGTGATCACGGTATTGTCGGTGTTTTTTGGCATCCGTCAGGCCAAATCAATCATGGCCGAAGGTGACGTTCAGGCCGGAAACAAACGCGCACCGGTGATCTTTTTGCTGGTGATTGCCGGCTATTTGGTGATGGCTTTGATCAACGCCAACATGATCCCCGACTACAATATGACGGACAAGGTTATCCCATTGGTTGTGGGGGGATTTGCGTTGATTTGTTGTCTGATCCTTTTGGTTCAGATGATGATGCGCCCCGAAGGGGACGCTATTTTCGCCGACAAAGAAGTCGCCGGAGATGAGGCCGACGCGCCCTATGGGCTTTGGTCAACACTCGCCTGGTTCGCCAGCCTGATTGTCGGCACGTTTTTTGTCGGGTTCATCCTCGCGCTGATTGGGTTCTTGCTGTCCTTCTTGCGTATCCGCGCCGGAGCCAGCTGGCCCAAGACGCTTGTCCTATCCGCCGCCGGTATCGCCTTTATGTGCGTGATGGCGGGGGCCTTGAACCGCGATTTCCCACCCGGATTACTACAGGAGGCAGTTGACCTGCCATGGCCGCTCAAATGACCCAGACAGGCATTCCATTTGTGTTCATGCGGGGGGGAACCTCGCGGGGGCCATATTTTCATCGCGGCGACCTCCCCGAAGATCTTGAGACCTTGGCGGAGGTGTTGATCGCGGCGGTCGGATCGGGCCATGCGATGAATATCGACGGAATAGGCGGCGGCGCGGCCGTCACAACCAAGGTGGCCATGCTCAGCCAGTCCGATGATGACTGGGCCGATGTCGACTACTTCTTTGCGCAGGTGTCTGTCGAAGACCGCTTGGTCGATTTCAAGCCAACCTGCGGCAATATCCTGTCGGGTGTTGGCCCAGCGGCGATCGAAATGGGACTGGTGACGCCAACCGCGGATAGCACCGACATCAAAATCCGGGCCGTGAACACCGGGGCACAGGTTGTGGCCAATGTGTCAACGCCCGGCGGCGCGCTGGCCTACGCGGGGGATACGGCCATCGCCGGTGTACCCGGAACCGCCGCCCCGGTGCAGTTGAAATTCATGGGGGTTGTTGGCTCGGCGACGGGCGCCTTTCTCCCCACTGGTCGGTTGCGCGACAGGTTTGAGGGTATCGAGGTGACATGTATGGATGTGGCGATGCCGGTGGTGATCGCAAGGGCGGGAGATTTTGGCCTAACCGGTCATGAGAGCGCAGCAGAGATCGACGCCAATCGCGAGGTCTTTGAGCGCATGGAGACCATTCGCCAACAGGCCGGGGCGGCGATGGGCATGGGGGATGTGTCAAAATCAGTCACACCCAAGTTTGCCCTCATAGCTCCGGCACAGGACGGTGGCACCATTGCGGCCCGATATTTCATGCCGTGGAACACCCATCCGAGCATGGCCGTCACCGGGGCGCAATGTATTGCCTCCTGTGCCTTGACGCCGGGATCGGTATCAGACGGGCTTTTGGATCGTCCCAACGAAAGCCCGGCCAATGTGGTGTTGGAACACCCCTCGGGCACGCTTGAGGTTCTGGTGGATTTCACCGCGAACAACGGCTTTGATCTTAATGCGGCGGGATTGATGCGGACGGCGCGCAAATTGGCCGATGGGCATGTCTATGTGCCCCGTAGCATTTGGGCGGGACAAGCCCATGCGACCCCCATGCCCAGAGAGGAAATGCAATGAGCCTTAAGAATATTCTGGTTGCTTATAACGGGTCCGAAGGCTCAATCTCGGCGGTGAAATACGCTGCGGCTCTGGCCTCTGAGACCACACATGTCACGGTGCTTCTGGCCCATTCCAGCCATGATGTTTTGAACTCACGCGGGATGTGGGTCCCGAGCAGCGCGCGGGACATCATCGAGCACGCCAACACCGAAGTTATCAACGGGATTGAAGCCCGGTTTGAAGACATGCGCGCCGAATTGGCCCTTGGGGATCGGTTGCATTTCCGCCGCGAGGCAGGCCGGGTCGATAGCGTGATTTCGGAAACGGCACGGGCCTTTGATCTGGTGGTGATCGGGCAGGACCTTCCGAGCGAAGAGGTGGGGGAGCATTTTTATTTGCACCCGGACCGGATTGCACTAGTGAGCGGGCGGCCGGTTTTGATTGTGCCGCAGGGGCATGATGCCAAGGCGACCCATTCCCACGCGGTGTTGGCATGGGATGGCGGGCGCGCCGCGGCGCGGGCCTTGTCGGATGCGCTTGAGCTTTTGGAGGATCAGGGTCGGGTGACGGTGCTGAGCGTCGGCGAAACCGACAGCCCGCGCCCCTCGGAGGAGCTAGTGACCCATCTGGAGCGGCACGGGATCATGGCGGATCGCAAAAAGATTCCGGCGACACCGGGGCCCGCGCGGGCCTTGCTTGCCTATTGCCGCGACACCGACCCCTGTTTGTTGATCATGGGGGCCTATGAGCATTCGAAGTTCCGCGAGGATTTTCTTGGCGGGATGACAACGCGGGTTTTAAAACACACCCCGATTCCGGTTTTGTTGTCACATTAACCTCACCACCCGGAGAAGGCGGCGATGAAGATACATATCCTTGATGATTGGTTTGACACCCTGCAGGGGTTGCCGACCTTTGCCAAGCTCAGCGGCCATGACGTCACCGTTTGGACCGATCACGTCGAGGATGTGGCGGTTTTGGCCGAACGGTTGCAAGACGCCGAGGTCTTGGTGCTCTTTCGCGAGCGCACGGCGGTGACGCGGGATCTGTTGGAGCGGCTGCCCAATCTCACACTGATCAGCCAGCGCGGGGCCACTCCGCATGTGGATGTGGCCGCCTGTTCGGACTGCAACGTCTTGCTGTGTTCCAAACCCGCCAAGGGCGGCGGTACAAATTATGCAGCGGCCGAGCTAACATGGGCGTTGATCCTTGCCGGCATGCGCGATTTGCCGACGCAAATGGCTTCGGTCAAGGCGGGCACTTGGCAGGCAGGGGTTGGAAAAACCCTTCGGGGTCGGACACTTGGCCTTTTGGGCTATGGTCGGATCGCGCGCACCGTTGCAGGCTATGCAGAAGCCTTTGGCATGCCGGTGCTGTGGTGGGCCTCAGAGGAGGGTCGCGCCCGTGCCGCGGCCGATGGAGCCAAGGTCGCCCCCTCGCGCGCGGCGTTTTTTGCACAATGTGATGTTGTCTCACTTCACCTGCGGCTCACGCCTGAGACCCGAGGGATGATCACCGCGCAAGACCTTGCCGAGATGCGCAAAGACGCGCTTTTGGTCAACACCTCCCGCGCTGGGCTCATCGCGGATGGTGCCCTTGTGCGCGCCCTCGATGCCGGACATCCGGGCAAAGCCGCGATTGATGTCTTTGACACTGAACCGTTGACCGACCCGACCGATCCGCTTTTGGCCCATCCAAACCTCATTGCGACACCGCATATCGGATTTGTCACCGAGGATGAATTCGACAAACAATTCTCTGATATATATGACCAAATCAATGATTTCGCTGCGGGCAACCCCAGCCATATGATCAATGCTGAGGTCTGGCTTCAGCCGTAACTACACCGCGGCGCATATGGCGGATTTCAGGGTCTTGACCATCGGGGCATCGACCTGCCCCAGACGCGACAATAGCCCGACCATGCGCGAAATGCCCGGAGGTTTCAGCGTGGCAAACCCCACTCGCGCCGGATCAATCGCCGAGCGCGGCACCAAGGCCACGCCCATCCCCTCGGCGACAAAATCAAGCGCCGTGGTGGTACGCCCAACCTCAAAATCCCACCGCAATTGCACACGGGCCTTGGCCAAGGCTTCGTCAATCAAAAGCCGATTTCCCGTGCCTTTGACCGGGAGGATCACCGGCCCTTGAGTTAGAGAATGAAACGGTAGGTTTTCCTTGCCATTCAGAGGGTTGCCCACACCAACAGCCGCAACAATCGGGTCATCGAACAGCGGCTCAAACTCGGTACTTGGTTCAAGCATTGGGATAGAGCAGAGGCCAAAATCAGCCTCGCCCTGGGCCACGGCTTCGGCCACCTCATTTGCAGACCCATCCAAAATCCGCACCCGCAAACCGACGTTTTGGCAGGCCTTGATTGCCGGGATAAGCAAATGTTTCAAGACTGTCGGCACAGTGGCAATCGTCACCAAGGTGTCGCGCTGATGGGCGAAGGCGACGCTGGCATCCTGCATGGCGCGGGCCGTTTCATGCGCATCACTCACCATGGCTTCTGCCCGTGATTGCAAGCGCTTGGCCGCCAATGTCGGCTTGACCGCGCGGGTTGTGCGTTCAAACAAGGCGCTTCCCAAGGCCAGCTCGAGCTTGCGCACCCGCCGCGTTACCGCCGATTGCGACAGGTTCAAGCGCTCGGCTGCGCCGTGAAAAGACCCGGTTTCCTTGACCGCGAGAAAGGCCTCGAGGTCTCCAAAATCGTAATTAATGCTCATAACGCATTAATCTTGCACAACTCGTCATTTGTCAAATTAAAGCGGGCCACGTTAAGTGGAGGCAAGCCAAGGAAAACAGCCATGACCCCATACGATATTGCCGTGATCGGAGGCGGAAACGCCGCGCTTTGTGCCGCTATGACGGCCGCAGAAGCCGGTGCCAAAGTTCTGATTTTAGAAACCGCGCCCAAAGCCTATCGCGGCGGAAATTCACGCCACACGCGCAACTTTCGCTGTATGCACAGCGGCCCATTGGGCCCTTTGGTCGAAACCTATTCCGAAGAGGAGTATTTTGAAGACCTGATGAAAGTCACCAAGGGCAAGACCGATGAGACGTTGGCGCGATTGGCGATCAGAGCCTCTCAGGACTGCTTGCCTTGGATGCAGGACCATGGGGTACGGTTTCAGCCGTCCCTATCCGGGACCTTGTCCTTGGCGCGGACCAATGCGTTTTTCATGGGCGGCGGCAAGAGCCTTGTGAACGCCTATTACCGCACCGCAGCCAGGCTAGGGGTTGATGTATTATACGAAGCGGCGGTGACCCATCTTGAGCGAGACGGGGATCACATTGCATGGGTGGATTACACCCACGAGGGCCAATCGCATCGCATCTCACCAAAGGCGGTTGTTGTCGCCTCGGGCGGGTTTCAAGCCGATACGGATTGGTTAACGCGGGCATGGGGACCGGCGGCCAAGAACTTTTTGATCCGTGGCACGCCCTTTAATCGCGGCGTTGTCTTGGCGGATTTGTTGGATCAAGGCGTGTGTCAGGTTGGCGACGCCGACCAATGCCACGCGGTGGCGATTGATGGCCGCGCCCCAAAGTTTGACGGCGGGATTGTCACCCGTTTGGATTGTGTGCCGTTTTCGATTGTCGTGAATAAAAACGCCGTGCGGTTTTATGATGAGGGCGAAGATGTCTGGCCCAAACGCTATGCGATTTGGGGCCGCCTTGTTGCGGCCCAGCCCGATCAGGTCGGGCATGTGGTGATCGACAGCACGTCAATCGACCTGTTCATGCCATCGGTGTTCCCGCCGCTCAAGTCCGACACGTTGGAAGGTTTGGCGGAGTTGATGGGCATAGACGGCGGCAAACTTTGCGCGACGGTCAAAGACTTTAACGCCGGGTGTGGGGATGGGGCGGGGTTTCACCCAACCGAGTTAGATGGCGTGGCCACAAAGGGCATATCGCCGGCCAAAACCAATTGGGCCCGGCCGATCAACACCCCCCCCTATTACGGCTATTCGCTGCGCACGGGTGTGACCTTTACCTACCTTGGATTGAAGGTCGACGAAAACGCCCAATGCAGCACCGCCACCGGCCCGATCAAAAACCTTTGGGCCGCAGGGGAAACCATGGCCGGATCCATTTTGGGACAAGGCTATCTTGCCGGATACGGCATGACCATTGGAACCGTCTTTGGACGTATCGCGGGCCGGGAGGCCGCCACTTATGCAAGATGATCTCCTTCAAGAGGCCCGCCGCCAAGCGGACATTTGTAACGCCTGCCGCTATTGCGAAGGCTATTGTTCAGTGTTTCCATCGCTGCATGCCAATCGCGCCCTGAGCGACGGCGACATCACCCAATTGGCCAATTTGTGCCACAACTGCCGGGGCTGTTTCTATGCCTGCCAATACACTGCGCCGCATGAGTTTGATTTGAACCTTCCGGCGGCCTTGGCAGAGGTTCGACGCGACAGTTGGGAAACCTACGCGTGGCCGCAACCGGTGGCCCGACGGTTCCACACCCATGGCGGTGCGATTGCCTTGGCTTTGCTGATTGGGCTTGCGGTGGTGTTTTGGCTGATCCGGGCGATGGGTTCGACGGGGGGCGATGGATTCTATGCCGCGTTGTCTCACACAGCGATGGTGGCGATTTTTGCCCCGGCGTTCCTCGTGCCGCTGATCTGCATTGCGATTGGAGTGCGGCGCTATTGGCACGACGTCGGCGGAGAGCGCGTGACATTGGCCGATATACGACATGCCTTGACCCGCGCCGCGCGCATGACAGACCTTGCCGCCGGGCATGGTGAGGGCTGCAATTTTGAGGACGAAGACCGCTTTAGCCAAGGTCGCCGCCATATGCATCAGGCGATCATGTATGGGTTTTTATTGTGTTTCGCCGCCACAAGCGTCGCAACCGTGATGCATTATATATTTGACCTACCTGCCCCCTACCCTTTGTTTTCGCTCCCAAAAATCTTAGGTCTTGTGGGTGGTGCTCTTCTGACGTTGGGCTGCGCGGGCATGGTGGTTCTCAAGCGCAAATCCGATCGCGCCCTGGGGGATGCTCAGGCTTGGGGGGGCGATTTCGGGTTCATTTTGTTGCTCGGATTTGTCGGGTTTAGCGGCTTGGTTCTATACGCGCTTGGGGCCACGCCTTTTATGCCGAGCATGCTGGCACTCCATCTTGGGGCTGTGCTCGCCTTCTTCTTGCTGACCCCTTACACCAAAATGACGCATGGGTTCTTTCGCTTGGCCGCCCTGATCAAAGACGCCCAGCGCAAGCGATTGGCACAATAAGAAACGATGACCTTAAACCCAACCTAATGCGGTCCTGGCTGCGCTCGGTTTCGGCCCAAGTTTCGGTCCAGTGCCAGCCACCCGAAACCCCAATGGGCACGAGCACAAGCCACATAGGCGTCGCCATCGACATAGTGGGAGATTTTGGAGCGGGTAGCGGGAATCGAACCCGCACCTTAAGCTTGGAAGGCTCTTATGATACCATTTCACCATACCCGCAGCGAAGACAGGGTTTAGGCCAGCCTTGGGGCGGCGTCAACACTCAACCTGCGGGAATTTCTTGGATAAGGTCGGGACCTTGAGCGCGGTTGGAATTGACCGAGGTGCCGACCCGATGAAATTGCAAGACATCATCCGATGAAGGGCGCATCAAACTGGCCGCGCCATGCCCCTCTTCGCCAAGCCATTTGCCCCAGTTTTCCGGTTCGAGAATGACCGGCATACGGTGGTGGATTTGGCGCATCGGGGTGTTGGCCCCGATCGTGACCATGGCGCAGGTCCGCAAGCGGTTGTCATCGGGTCCCCAATCCTGCCACACCCCGGCAAAGACCATCATCGCACCGTCGCGCCGGGTGATGTACCACGGCAACCGATTGCCGTCCGGGTCCTTGGTCCATTCATAAAACCCGTTGCAAGGGATCAAACAGCGCCGCGCGCGACAGGCGGCGCGAAAGGCGGGTTTTTCGGCGATGGTTTCGGCGCGGGCGTTGATCAAAAGCGGGCCACCATTGGGCTTGTCATACCACTGTGGAATAAAGCCCCAGCGCATCGGACGCAGCAAGCGCCGCGCACCCGGTTCCACCACATGAATTTGCGTGGTGGGGCAGGTGTTGAAATTGGGCACGTCGGGAAGGTCATTGGCAGGCGCAGCGTTGAACAGCTGGGCCATGGCTTCGTTTGGCAATGTCACGGCAAAGCGCCCGCACATTTTGTTACCCTTTGTGGTTTTGCAAACCAGAATAGAGCATCAAGCCCCAATCACACAGGGCCTTTTCCACCGGGGTCCAAGCCATGCCAAAGCCCAGCGCATCCATGCGCGCGCCTTGGGCGATTTCGGAGAGGCTACGTTTGCCATTGATCCCAGCGATCAGAGGCGCGGCGGATTTGGGCAGGGTCAGTTTGGCGCGCAGGCCATCGGCGCTTACTGGGATGGCGCGGCCCTTGGCCACCGCTTGGGCAAGCGCTTGGGGGGACACCCCACGCAGATGCGGCACCAGTTTGCGGTTGCTGCCTTTGGCGATTTTGCGCGGATCATCCGCCGCCACCGCATACCCCACATGCAGGCGGATCGTGCCGGTGAGTTTTTCCGCCACCCCCATGGCGGTGGTGTCATCCATACCGTCGGGGCGTGGTGCGATCCGGGTCAGATCATAGAGCGCCGGGGTGCAAAAGCTTTGCAGCCGCCAACCGGTGTCGGTTAGCTCTTGTACCAGTTCGGGCACGCGATAGGCACGGTCCTGACCATGCAGCAGCAGGTCGTAAAACCCCGCATCGCTGGCGTGATGATCGCTTAGGTTTGGGTTGGTTTTGAATGGGTGGCCATCAGGCAGATTGGCAACAATCTTTTGCGCCGCCTCTAGCCGGTCTTGGGGGGAAAGCCCGTCTAGCAAGGCCCCAAACCCCTCTTGCAAGGGGTAGACGCCGGAGCGGCCATAGGGGGCGTAGACCATAAAGCCAAATCCACCGCCGGGCGCAAGCGCGGCGCGCAGGGCGGCAAAGCCCGCCGTCGGATCGGGCAGATGGTGAAGCACGCCGCAACTGTCGATATAGTCGAATTCGCCGAAATCGGGCGCGTCGAGAAGGCTTCCGGTTTCAAAGCGGATGCCGGTCAAGCCGCGCGCCTTGACCCGCGCCTCGGCCACACCACGCGAGGCGGTTGAAAGATCGACATAGGTGATCTCATAAGGCGCGTTGGCGCTTGTCATGGTTTGGGCAAGCTGAATCAGCCCGTCGCCGGTGCCCCCCCCCGCCACCAGAACCCGCAAAGGTTTGGACCAGTCGCGGGTACCGCCAAACAAATAGTGATCCATTTCAAGCGGATGTGAGGGGGAGCCGGTGATCATCCGTTTGGCCTCATCGGCCGGATCACGTTCAGGATAAGGGTAGGCTTCGTATTGTTCTTTTACCGAGACCATGGGGCTCTTTCGCTCTTGTGACTGGCGCGACAATCGCCCAACCTGCGCCCATGACGCAAGCTGATATCCCTCTGATCTGTATTCCTTACTTTTCCGCCGATGGGCATACCGCCGCTTTGGCCGGTTTGATTGCCGAAGGCGCAGGCGGTGCCCGGTTGGTCGATGTGACGGCGATGGTGGACGCGGATTGGGAGGCGCTTGATGCCGCGACGCTAATTGCCATGGGCACGCCGACCTATATGGGGTCAACCGCCGCACGGTTTGACATGTTCATCGAAGAGGCCGCCGAGCGTTGGCAGCATCAGGGGTGGGGCGACAAGATGGCCGCCGGGTTTACCGTTGCGGTGCATCCCTCGGGCGATAAATTGTCGGCTCTGATGCGTCTGTCGGTCTTTGCGGCGCAAATGGGGATGATCTGGGTCGGGCAAAACACCATCGGTGCGCCGGTCTTTCCCGAGGCCGTTGGGCTAAACCGCGATGGCAGTTGGCTTGGCCTTATGGCGACGGGAGGCGGTGACTCTGAAACCCCGATCAGCGCAGAGGATTCTCAAACCGCACGCCTGTTTGGAGCCCGCCTTGCCGGTGCCGCAACCCGTTGGCACAACGGGGCAGGTCAATCCGGCGCTTGATGCAACAAGCCAGTGTCTAGGCGCGGTGTTTATGGGCATGAAGGCGCACCGATTGGTGCTTTCCCAACATAGAGCCGCCCGACAGTGAGGCTATGCGCCGCGCGCCTGTCTCACCGCTCAAACACAATCCAAAGGTCAGAGGAGGCGCGCACCCGCGCCCGGTCTTTGCGGGGTCGAACGGGTCTTTGCGAACTATCGAAACACAATGGTGATCGGTATTCCGCGCAGCCTTTCCTCAAGATCCGCTGGGCGTTCGGCGCGATCAAAGCTACGGGAGCGGTTCAAGCCGCGACCAAGGATTTTGACCACCTCAGGCGAACCTGCGAATTTGGAATGATTGCCCGAGGCGGAATCCTCGATTTTGGACAGATCAATGGCAACCACTCCGAGGTCCGCAAGCTCTTGGGCATCCGAAGCCCCGACCCGAGGCACGCCACCGGCTATGCGGCGCGAAAATCCAAGGGCACCATCGTCTTGTGACATAAGCACAAAGACACGTTTGGCTTCTGGTCCAATTTCGGCAAGATGGCTGCGAAACAGGTCCATGTCGATATCGGGTGATGCCAAGATAATGCTGCGCAGTCGGTTGGACTTGTTCAACTGACCGCGCTGCACCTGATCGACCATCGCCTCCATCGTCAAAAACGCCCCCATGGAATGAGCAAACACATCATAGCGTTCGGCGTTGGTTTTATCGAGAATACGCGCCAGTTCCCGCACCTGTGGACGCGCGATCAGGGCGCTATTGAGGTCATACACATACCGGAGCAGGCTTGCAGCCGAGGCCCAATCAAACAGCACCGGCACCCCTTCGAATTCGCTATCTTGAACAAATTGCGCCAAGCGCAGTACCGCATCGCTTGTGGTGTTGTTGTAGCCATGAACAAAAAACAGAATGTCGCGTTTGCCGGGCGGGCGTTTGGCCAATTCGGCGTTCAGGGATCTGACAAAGGCCGCTTCGGTATCATACCGCACCGGATCAATCACCGCGTATTCCCGGTTTGGATCTGGGGGGAGCACCTTGGGGCGGGGTAATTCACCGGGCATCCGGTTGGGTGGCACCGAGACTTGCACCGAGGCCAAGCCCAAATCCGGGGCCCGTTTTTCAGAGAAGAACGCCCCGGTGACCTCGGTCGGTTGGCGTGTGGTGGCCAAGAAGACCTTTTGCAACCTAGCGTCCGTGACCGACGCCACGGGGATATCGGGGTTGTCGATTCCGATCAGATCAGGCGCACGGCCACAACCAACAAGCAGCGCCAGCATCACAATAGCGAGGCGGGCCACGATCCGTGTGAAACCCCTGCTCTGAATCCAGTCAACACTCATTTGGCCCCTGCCCTGTGGTCCCATACCTTGTGAGGAGCAATGATCCGTCACAACGCCCCTCGCCAAGACGACAATGGCACTCCCTGTTCACGAAGCAAAGCCACCTTGCCCGGTTTTTCCGCCCGCACGATCATCCACGCCGATCCCCGGCGATCTCACATGCAACCAAAACCCATTGCGTCGGTGCCCATTGGCCATGATTGGTCAGGAATGTCCCCACCCGCGTCAACTCAACGCTTGACCCGCGCGCGCCACATGGCAAAACCGCTGGACGAATATGCAAAGGAAAACCCATGGCCCGTGGCACCACCATGACCTCAGCCGAAGCTGATCGCGAAAAGTCCAAAAGCCTTGGGTCGCTGCGCGCGCTGTGGCCGTTTATGCGCCCTTACCGGGGTCAGATGTTCGCCGCGTTGCTGGCGTTGATCACCACGGCGACCCTGTCGTTGATCTTGCCCATGGCGGTGCGCCGGGTGGTCGACAATTTCAGCGTCGAAGACGGGGCCTTGTTGGATCGCTACTTTGGCGCAGCTCTGGCGATTGCCGCGGCTTTGGCTGTGGGGACCGCATTGCGCTACGCCCTTGTCACGCGCTTTGGCGAACGGGTTGTCGCCGACATCCGCAAGGCGGTTTTTGACCGGGTCATCGGTTTGTCGCCGTCCTTTTACGAAAAGACCATGACCGGCGAAGTGCTCAGCCGCATCACCACCGACACGACCTTGATCCTATCGGTGATTGGCTCGTCCGTCTCCGTCGCTTTGCGCAATGTGCTGATGTTCTTTGGTGGCATGACGTTGATGTTGTTCACCTCGCCCAAGCTCACCGGATTGGTGTTGCTGATCGTGCCCGCCGTTGTGATCCCGATCATGGTTTTGGGGCGTCGTTTGCGCAAGCTCAGCCGCGAAAACCAAGATTGGATCGCCGAAAGCTCGGGCAATGCGTCTGAGGCGCTAAGCGCCGTGCAAACCGTACAGGCCTATACCCATGAAACCCGGTCGCGCGCACGCTTTGGCGACGTGACCGAGAAGAGCTTTCGCTCGGCTGAACAGCGGATTTGGACCCGATCCGTCATGACCGCCATCGTGATTTTCCTTGTCTTTACAGGCGTTGTTGGCGTGCTTTGGATCGGTGCATGGGATGTGCGCGCCGGAGGCATGAGCGCCGGAACCTTGGTGCAATTTGTGATCTTGTCCGTGCTGGTTGCCGGTGCTGTTGGTTCGTTGTCCGAAGTGTTTGGCGAATTGCAACGCGCCGCCGGGGCCACCGAACGCCTTGTCGAACTGCTTCAAGCCGAAGACAGCGTGACCGACCCAGACAGCCCCAAAACCCTGCCCGAACCGGTCAAGGGCGCGATCACCTTTGACGCGGTTAGCTTTTCCTACCCATCGCGCCCGGATGTGGCGACCTTGGACAATATCTCGCTCAGCATTGCGCCGGGGGAAACCGTGGCGCTGGTTGGCCCGTCCGGGGCCGGTAAAACCACGATCATTCAGATGATCCAACGGTTTTATGATCCCTCTCAGGGTCAAATCACCTTGGACGGTATTGCCCTTCCCGATATGACCCGCGCCGATTTCCGCAGCCATATCGCGCTGGTTCCCCAAGAGCCGATGATCTTTGCCGCCTCGGCGCGTGACAACATCCGCTTTGGCCGCCCCGATGCAAGCGACAGCGAAGTCGAAGCCGCCGCCAAGGCCGCCGCCGCGCATGAGTTCCTCACCACCCTATCGGACGGCTATGACACATGGCTGGGCGAACGCGGTGTGATGCTCTCGGGTGGTCAAAAGCAGCGCGTTGCGATTGCGCGGGCGATCCTGCGCGATGCACCGGTTCTGTTGTTGGATGAGGCCACCTCGGCGCTTGATGCCGAAAGCGAACGCGCGGTGCAATCGGCGGTCGATACCCTGTCGGAAAACCGCACGACGATCATTGTTGCGCACCGTCTGGCCACGGTCAAAAAGGCGGATCGCATTGTGGTTATGGATCACGGTCATGTGGTTGCCCAAGGCACGCATGACGATCTGGTGGCCGAAGGCGGTCTCTATGCCCGCCTTGCCAAAATGCAATTCACCGATGGCTAAACCAAACTTCTAAATCACACGCCCGATGGGACGGTGGGCGGGGCGATGCTCCTTTAGGAGCGAGCGCCGTTTCACCGGCCAAGTATCATCAGTCAAGTACCATCAGCCAAGTTTCACCGGCCAATTGGCGACGGAACATCGCCGCTCCTGCGTATCACTTGTGATACGATTTCAAAGGAGCCTTCCCATGGCACTCTCGCTTCGCAAATGGGCCACCCCCCTCATCGTCGGGTCCTTCCTTTTGATGGCCGTTTCCGGCATTTTGATGTTTTTCCACATCGAGCTGGGCTTGCTTGATCCTATTCATGAATGGGCAGGTTGGGTCTTGCTTGTCGCGGCCGTGGCGCATGTGGTACTCAACTGGCGCGCCTTTACCACCTATCTTAAACGCCCTCTCGCCAAGGCAATCATGGGCGGATGCGCCGTTTTGCTTGTCGCGGCCATGCTGGTCCCGGTCTCAGACCAACAAAACAAAGGCCCCGGCGCGCTGATCAGCACCATGTCGAGCGTCTCCATGGACAAGCTCGCGCTGGTCGCCGACAAAAGCCTTTCCGAGCTTCAGGCCGATCTTGGTCAGGCCGGGTATGACGGCACAGCGGCCACCGACACTGCGCAATCCTTGGCCGGTGACAATCGCGGGGCGCAGATGACAATTTTGAACGCCGCCCTCAAATAAGAACGCACATAGAAAAAGGGCGGAGGCTTTGACCCCCCGCCCTCTTTTTCATCCCATTTCAGGATGGATTATTTCGCGGTGATACGACCGTCTAGTTTCGGTGTCACAGGGCCCATTTTGGCCATGTATTCCGCCGTGACATCCGCCAGATCGGGACCGAAATCATAGGCGTTTTGCGCGTCACGGAACATTTTGAACCCATCGCCGCCATTGCGCACATAGTTGTTGGACACAACGCCATAGACCTTGGCAAGATCAATCGGCGCGCCACCGACCATCACGTCGGACACACGCTCACCGGCGGGTTTGGACACATCAAAGGCATAGGTCATGCCCGCCACCTGAAGAAAGCGGCCCGCGCCTTCTTCGTGCTGGCTGACTGCGTTTTCCAGCGCCGCCATGATGGTTTCACCCGAGACTTCAAAGGTCGACAGGGTGTTCTGGAAGGGCAGAACGGTGAGCACTTCGCCCATGGTCACTTCGCCCGCGTCGATCGAGGCGCGAATGCCGCCACCGTTTTGTACGGCGATTTCAATGCCCTGATCCTTGACCCGGTCAAGCATCGCATCGGCAATGATGTTGCCCATGGCGCATTCCATCGCCCGGCACGACCCACGCTCGCCATCAATGGCTTCGGCGGTTTCGGCCACAACCTTGTTGCGGATTTCTTCCAATGGGGCGGCGGCTTCGGTGATGCGTGCCTTGGTGCCCGCTTCCTCGGCCACGGAGGCATCCAGAAGGACCGGCTCACCAACGGCTTCGGTGATCACACCCTCGTCGTTAAAGGTGACGTTCAGTTCACCGAGGAATTTGCCATAGGCATAGGCCTGAACAATCGCCGTGTCGCCGATCATTGTTGGATAGGCACCCGCCGCGCGATCAGAGGTGTTAGACAGCAGGGTGTTTGAGTGCCCGCCAACAATCACGTCAACTCCTGTGGTGCTGGCCGCAACCATTTGGTCCACGCCGTAGCCGGAGTGCGAGAGAACAATAATCTTGTTCACGCCCATTTCCGTGAGCTTGTCGACTTCGCCCTGAACCGCTTGCGCTGGATTGGTGAAGGTGATGTTGGGGCCGGGGCTCGCCAGTTCATCGGTGTCATGGGGTGTCAGACCGATCAGGCCGAGCTTTTCGCCGCCGCGTTCAATCACCGTGGATTTCAGCAGGCTATCGGCCAGCAAAGCTTCGGCCGAAAAATCGGCGTTGGACATCAGGATCGGGAATTCGACCGCGTCAATAAAGCCGCGCAGGACCTCGGGGCCATCATCGAATTCGTGGTTGCCCACGGTCATCGCGTCATAGCCCATCTGGTTCATCATTTCGGCAGCAAGCTTGCCTTTGTAATAGGTGTAAAACAGCGTGCCCTGAAACTGGTCACCGCCGTCCACCAGAATGTGGTTGTTCGACCGGGCCTTGGCCTCGGTGATCGCGGTCTGAAGACGTGCCGAACCGCCAAAACATTTGCCCTCGGCGTTGCTATCGGCGCTACAGCCCGAATCATATTTGCTGATCGGCTCAAAACGGGCATGGAAATCATTGGTGTGCAAAATGGTCAGCGAATAGTCAGCGCTGGCCGCTCCGGCGCACAAAGCAAGCGCCGCGGCGGACGAGAAAAGACGAACAGACATTATTATAACCCCTCTGTCGGTTTTTATTATCGCGGTATGCTGCACCCGCGCGCACAGCTTGTCAAAGGCTCCGTTACGGCGCAGCGTGCCACCGCCCAATGGCTTTGATCAATAGTTAGGCAATGTTTCGGTTTCGTGTCGGTTTGCCTCTATTCGACCGCGCAGCCGACCCATTCGCGGAAGCAAACACCATGAAATTAGCGCTTGACCCTGACACTAGTGTCATAGCGCTAAACCGGCCTCCTCATCAAAACGCGAGACCCTCGCAGATAGGAAAAGACGCAACATGACAGACACATCTATTGGCACAAATTCGGGTAAAAACAGCTGGCACCGGAAGGTCGCCATTGTCACCGGAGGCAGTTCCGGGATCGGCAAAGCCACGGCGCTGGCGCTGGTTCAAAACGGGGCAAATGTGCTGATCACCGGGCGGGATGGTGCCAAGCTCGCCGAGGTCGCAGAGATCAGCGATGCGATTGAAGCGGTCACAGCCGACAGCGCCGACCCAAATAGTGCCGCGCGGATTGTTGACGCCGCAAAGGGGCGTTGGGGCCGGTTGGATTTGATCGTCAACAACGCCGGTGCGGGCCATCCGCTCCCCTCGGGTGATTATGATGCCGATGCCATTGCCAAAATGGCGGCGATCAACATCACGGCGCCATCGCTTTTGGTCAAAGCCGGTCAGGCCGCCTTGCGCGATAACAAAGGTGCCATCGTCAACATTGGCACGGCCGTGTCGCGCAACGCCATTCCGATGCTGGCCCATTACGGCGCCACCAAAACCGCGCTAGAAAGCTTGACCCGCGCCTGGGCCATGGAGTTTGCGCCCGACCACATTCGAGTCAACGCAATTGCCCCCGGCCCAGTCAAGAGCAACGCCTTAACGGGGATGATGGGCTTGCCCAGCGAAATGGCGCAACAGGTCGAAGCCCAAGAAGCCGCGCAAATCCCGCTTGGACGACGCGGAACACCCGATGATATTGTCCCGTGGATTTTGCGTTTGGGCAGCCCGGACAATGCATGGTTGACGGGCCAAGTTCTAACGATCGACGGTGGTTGGTCCCTTCGCACTTAAGACAATTGGGTGGTCGGGGGGATTTCACCGCCCCGGCCCCCTTTGAATGAGGCAAAAGCCGCCTAATTTAAGGTAGGCATTGGTAGGAAAGGCACCGACATGCAGGCCAAAGAAGCGGCAGATACGCTTGGGATTTCTCAACGCATTTTACGTCACTATGAAAAAGAAGGGTTGATGGAGGTGGGGCGTCAGCTCAACGGGTACCGTTATTATAGCGCGGCGGACCTGCGCCGTGCCGCGCGCATTCGCGACTTTATCGCAACCGGGTTCTCCACCCGTGAAATAAGAGCCATGGCCGCCTGCCTATCAGATGACGGCGCAGGCCCCTGTGACGATGGCATCGAAAAAATGACCGAAAAGCTAGAACATATTGATCGCTTGCTATCGGATTTGACAGATCGCCGGGCCGCAGTTGTTGACCGGCTCAACTCCCTTCAATCCGATCTTGAGCCACGCTCGGTTGTCGCCGAAACCACGGGCTAACCCCGGTAAGGGGCAAATTGGTCGGACGTCACCGCGCTGATGCACCTATTCCTCGGCGCGTTGCAGCCAATGCGCTTGACCCGCCCCCCGTCGCACGGCATCACGCCCACATGCTGATCTACAAAATCCTCCGGGCCCCGGAATGGGCCGATTTGCAGGCCAAAGGCGAAACCGCCGGCGCGCCGATTGATGTCTCTGATGGCTATGTGCATTTCTCGACCGCCGAGCAGGCGCGCGAAACCGCCGCCAAGCATTTTAGCGATGAAACCGATCTGACGCTGGCGGCCTTGGACGCCGAGGCATTGGGTGCGGCGTTGAAATGGGAAGTGTCGCGCGGTGGCGCTAAATTCCCGCATCTTTATGCGCCATTGCGTGTCGCCGACATTCTGTGGACCCGCGATTTGCCACTTGGCCCCGATGGGCATCAGTTCCCGGAGGAGATGGTATGAAAGCGCTCGAAAACCTAGGCATGGGCCTGTTGCGCAAGCTTGATCCGGAAACCTCGCATGGGGTGGCGCTCAAGGCGCTGAACCTTGGTCTGGCCCCCCTGCCCGGTCTGGTGACCTCGGAGCGCTTGCGCTGTTCGGTGGCGGGGATGAACATGGCCAACCCGATTGGCATTGCCGCCGGGTTCGACAAAAACGCCGAGGCGTTGCACGCCCTTTCGCGCGCCGGATTTGGCTTTGTCGAAGTGGGGGCCGTGACGCCGCGCGCCCAACCCGGCAACCCCAAACCGCGCCTATTCCGGCTGAGCGAAGACCGCGCCGCGATCAACC
This sequence comes from Pelagimonas sp., assembly GCF_058892305.1. NCBI lineage: Bacteria > Pseudomonadati > Pseudomonadota > Alphaproteobacteria > Rhodobacterales > Roseobacteraceae > Pelagimonas > Pelagimonas sp. The sequence goes on along the minus strand of NZ_JBZXVN010000019.1, from coordinate 47,147 downwards.
GCTTTGGCTTCAACAACGAAGGCATGGAGGCCGCCGCCGCGCGGCTTGCCAAACGCCCGCGCGACATGGTTTTGGGCCTCAACCTTGGGGCCAACAAAGACAGCGATGACCGCGCCGACGATTTCGCCAAAGTCCTAAGCCGCTGTGGCGCGCATCTGGATTTCGCCACGGTCAATGTCAGCTCTCCCAACACTGAAAAGCTGCGCGATTTGCAGGGCAAGGAGGCGCTTGCGGCGCTTTTGGCCGGGGTGATGGAGGCGCGGGCCGCGCTTGACACGCCAATCCCGGTGTTCTTGAAAATCGCCCCCGATCTGGACGAACAGGGGGTGCAGGATGTGGCCGAGGTGGCGCTGGCGTCTGGTGTGGCCGGGGTGATCGCCACCAACACCACCTTGTCGCGCGACGGGTTGCAGTCGGAGCACAAAGGCGAAATGGGCGGCCTTTCGGGGCAGCCATTGTTCGAAAAATCCACCCGCGTATTGGCGCAATTGTCGGTTTTGACCGAGGGCAAGCTGCCCCTTATTGGGGTTGGTGGCGTTGGATCGGCCCAGCAAGCCTATGAGAAAATCCGCGCCGGGGCCTCGGCGGTACAGATTTATACGGCGCTGGTCTATGGCGGTTTGACCTTGGGGGCCGAGATCGCCCGTGGCTTGGATCAGCTTTTGGCCCGCGATGGGTTCGCCAATGTCGCCGATGCGGTTGGCAGTGGACGGGAGGCATGGACATGATCCTTTGGCACAATCCACGCTGTTCGAAATCGCGCCAAACCCTTGCGTTGCTTAAGGAAAAGGGCGTGACACCCGAGATACGAAAATACCTTGAGGATGCGCCGAGTTTGGACGAGTTAAAGGCCGCGCAGGCCGCGCTTGGCCTGCCTGTGATCGAGATGATGCGGGTCAAAGAGGCGGCGTTCAAAGACATGGGTCTCAGCAAAGACAGCGATGACGCGGTGTTGTTGCAGGCCATGGCGGATCAGCCAAAGCTGATCGAACGCCCGATCCTGTTTGTCGGTGACAAAGCCGCCATTGGCCGCCCGCCGGAACAGGTTTTGACAGTGCTATAAGACAAAGCCCCGGTTAAGCGCCGGGGCTTTTTGCTAAAGCTTGGGGATTTCGCGGCTGGCTTTGGCGGCATTCACAAAGCGCGCAATCAAATCAGCATCTTTGCGACCCGGCGCGCTTTCGACACCGGATGAGACATCCACCTGTGTTGCGCCGGTCAATTCCACCGCGCGGGCCACGTTGTCCGGGGTTAGCCCACCGGCTAACATCCAAGGCCGAGACCAGCGACGCCCGGCAATCAGTTTCCAATCAAAAGCCAAGCCATTGCCACCGGGCAGATCGGCGCCCTTTGCCGCCTTGGCATCAACCAAGATTTGATCGCAAACCTGTTCGTAAACCGCGAGCTGGGGCAGATCATCGGCACTGGCAACGCCCACGGCCTTCATCACTGGCAACCCATAGCGCGCCCTGATCTCGGACACGCGTTCGGGCGTTTCCTTGCCATGCAGTTGCAAAATGTCGATGGCAACATTGCCGGTGATTTCATCAAGCAAAGCATTGTCGGCATTCACAACCAACGCCACTTTGGCCAAGCCAATGGGGCACTCAACCGCGAGATCGCGCGCCTGCGCCACGCTCACGTTGCGTGGTGATTTTGGGAAAAACACAAAACCGGCATAGGCGGCTTTGGCCTGAGCAACCGCCGCAACGTCATCCGATGTGCTCAACCCACAGATTTTGACGCGAACATCCATCCCGCGCACCCTCGCTTCTTCTTTGCACAAATATCCCAGGGGTGAGTTGCTTGAAAAGCAAGAGGGGGCAGCGCCCCCTCCCCCAGCCCATCTCGGGCAACAATTTGAGTAGGATCAGCTTGCTTGATCAAGCAGAGCCAGAACCTCATCCTTGTCTTTGTCACGCTCGGCCTGAGTTTTTTTCAACTCACGCTCAAGCTTGCGCACCTGCGCGCCCTTTTGGGCGGCTTCGGCGCGATGCTTGTGCTCATGGAACCATTCCAGGATTTCGCCCAGAACCACGCCCAAAACCAAACTGCCCAACACGATGACAAACAAAGGCAACTCGATCGAATGCGACAGCCATCCCATACCGGGAATGCCAGCAACACCCTCGGGCAAGCTGTTCAATGTCACCGTCCCCAAATTGGCCACAGAGACCGTGATCAAGACAAGGGCGAGGGCCGCATAGAAAGCGTAGCGAATGTAGCGCATCGGTTATTTTCCGTTCAGGCGGTCCCGCAGCAGCTTGCCGGTCTTGAAGAAGGGCACGTGCTTTTCCTCGACTTCAACCGATTCCCCTGTACGAGGATTGCGGCCGGTGCGCGCGTCCCGCTTCTTGACCGAAAACGCCCCGAAGCCCCGCAACTCGACCCGGTCGCCCCGAGCCATGGCATTGGTAATCTCTTCGAAGATCGTATTGACGATCCGTTCCACATCCCGCTGATACAGGTGTGGATTGTCATCTGCAATCTTCTGGATCAATTCTGACCTAATCATGGTCTCGTTTCCCCCCTGAGGTACGACTTTGCGTACTTTGATATGGCTCGACTATAAGACGGCTAATCCATTCCGAAAACTCTTCAATCGCGGAAAAAGTCATGTTTTGCAGCCATTTGACAAGAAATCTCGTCGCATGCTGTCAAAAACGGCACTGAAAGGGGGCTGATGGCGACTATGCAGGCGCAGCATTCCCTGCGGCGATTCGCCGTGACTTCACTGCGACCCGGGGCCCACCTCGCTTGAAATTGGCCAAGAATCCGTCTAGCTAACTGCCAAACACAGGAGGTTTGATGTCCTGATTGGGCCGGGTGCCAACACACCCATGAACCATTGCAAAACTTAGCTCTTCGGCACACCGCCGACTAAATTTTTGCACCCAATTCTAAAACGGCGGGCTTAGGCCCGGCCAAACGAGATATCAAAACCATGATAAGACCTTATCACCCCACATCAGACGATGATGCCATCGTCGACATCTACCTTGCCGCCAGCCGTCAGGCGCATAGCTTTTTGTCCGAGGAATTCTGGGCCAAAGAAGCGGCCAATGTGCGCGAAATCTATCTGCCGAATGCCGAAACTTATGTGGCCACGCATGACGGAATAGTCACCGGGTTCATCGCGCTATTGGGGACAGAAGTCGGCGGATTTTTCGTCAATCCAAAGCGCCAGAGCACGGGGCAAGGCCGGGCCTTGTTGGCCCATGCCCTAAGAAAGCATCCGGTTCTGGAACTCGATGTGTTCAAGGACAACCCAATCGGGCGGCGTTTTTATGCGCGTTTCGGATTTGAAGAGCTGGGCGAGCGGTTTGACGACTACACCCAACAGCAGGTTATTCGCCTGCGCTATGACAGCACCAACCTTTAAAGGTTCAGGGCCCTGCCACGTTGTGGGGCCCTATTTGCAGGTCGCCTCAAACACAGTGAGCCCTTGGGAATTGCGGCCTTTGACCTTGAAGCTCGCCAATGGTTTGCCGATTTGCCCACAGTTTTTGGCGGCTTCGGTCTGAACCTGTCCCGGTTCCCATTCGCTGCCAAAAACACCGATCATTGTGTGAACGCCGGACTCAACCTTGAATTTCATTTTCAACGTGTCCGCCCCGGCGGCAAAGACCGGCATGGCCAAAAAAGCCAAAACACATCCACCCATCAATCGTTTCATAACGCCCCCAAAAAATCGCACTGCTATAATGCGATCAGACTATGGGCGGCGGCTGGGCGAGTGCAACTCAATTTTAGAGGAGAAAGACATCTCTCGTGCCCGTTTAGCGAATATCATAGTCGCGCGCCAAACCCCGGCACCCAAGCGTTAGAACATACCATTTTCGTTGGCACTGTTGTCGGGAAGGACCTGTAGCACGTCCCAATGCTCAACGATCTTGCCGGTGTCATCGAGACGAAAGATGTCGATGCCCGCGTATTCAAGACCATCTGGCCAAATCTGATGGCAGTGCAACACAACGTATGGGCCTTCGGCAATGGCACGTTTCACCTCAACCCGTTTACCGGGGTACTCAGCCGCCATCCGTTCGAAATAGGCGACAAAGGCCGCTTTGCCATCACCAACATGCGGGTTGTGTTGGATGTACTCCGCCCCGGCATAGGTCGCGATGGCCTCGGCGGGCCGGCAATCGTTGAACATCATCTCGTAAAACGCGATGACGTTCGCTTTGTCTTTGTCTGATGTCCGATCACTTTCGGGTGCGCGCGACATGATGGGTGTCCTCTTGTTTGCAAGGGCGCACCCGACGCCGCGTAAGACGAAGGGTGCGACGAGATTAGAATTTGCCGTTCTCATGCGCCATATCGGCGGGGATCTCCGAAACGGTGTCCCAGTGCTCGACAATCTTGCCATCCGCAACGCGGAAGAGATCAAAGAAAGCCGTCGGGGTGTCGCCTATCGTACCCTCAGACGCAGCAAACACAAAATTGCCCTGACCGACAACAATATGAGTTTCAGAATAGGCCATCGCCTGACCAGCCTCGGCCATTGCGGTCAATGCCGCACCAAGCCCATCCAACCCATCTCCAACCAATGGATTGTGCTGGAGGTAAAGCTCGGGCGAGATGTAGGTGGTAATCCGCTCCGGTGCACCGCCGTGCAAAACGTCGGCAATAAACCCTTTGACCAGCGCCTTGTTCTCACCTGTGAGGTCCAGATCGACAACTTCGGTCGGCCCATCTGTCATTGAGCGGCCCGACGCGGTTTCGGTTGGCGGGACCTGAAGGTTGTCCCAATGTTCAACAACCCGGCCATCTTGGACCCGAAACACGTCAAACGCCACGAGGGTCTCTGCGCCAAAGGCCTGCGCATTGGCATAGGTATTGTGCAAGACAACCATGTCGCCTTCGCTCAGAACGCGGTGCGTTGTCAGGGCAATTCCGCTTTGCTCCAACCCCGGAATGAAGCCAAGAACGGGGGCCGCCCCGGTTGGCACCGCGGTGTTGTGTTGGATGTAGTCAGGGGCCAGTAACCCTTTGGCAGTATCGACGTCAAAGTCGGTGAAAATCGCGGCCACTGCGGCGAGGACGAGGTCTTGTGCGGTCATTTTGGTGCTCCATTCAACCGTTGTGAGGAAATGATTCCTTCGGTATGAAATGAAGTATCAAATCTGCACCTAGTATCAATTACGCACTATATAGGAACCAAGTATGCTTAAGGTAACCGCCGTATCCAAAGCCGAGGTCGATGGCTGTCCTGTTCGGCAAGTTCTGTCGAAGGTGACGGGGAAATGGCAGATGTTGATCGTGCTGGCGCTTGAGGATGGGACGTTGCGGTTTGGAGAGTTGAAACGAGCCGTTGGCGACATCACACAACGTGTTCTGACCGAAAACCTGCGAAGCCTTGAACGAGATGGCTATCTGACACGCGACGTGGACGCCGGACCACCCGTTGCCGTTCGATACACTTTGACTGATATCGGGCAAGAGCTCTTGCCGCTGCTCAAAGCGCTGACGGGTTGGGCGGCCAGCAGGCACAATGACGTCGCGCGATCACGGGCGGCCTTTGATCAACAAGAATAATGGGCGCTTTGCCGAAGAGGCATGCGCCTAGAGCGCCATTCACAAAACCGCCCAAAAGCAAAAGGCCCCGGATTTCTCCGAGGCCTTTCGAGTTTTCAAAGGGGTGAACGATTACTCGTCGCCGCTTTTCAGAGCCGCGCCCAGGATGTCGCCCAAGGACGCACCGGAGTCGGAGGAACCATACTGTTCCACGGCTTCTTTTTCTTCTGCGATTTCGCGGGCTTTGATCGACAGGCCAAGACGACGTGTCTTGGAATCGATGTTGGTTACGCGAACGTCGATTTTGTCACCAACATTGAAGCGCTCTGGGCGCTGCTCTGCACGGTCACGCGACAGATCGGAGCGGCGGATGAAGGATTTCATGCCTTCGTATTCCACTTCGACGCCACCATCTTCGATGGCTGTCACTTCGACGGTTACGATCGAGCCGCGCTTCACGCCGCCAACCGCATCTGCGAACTTGTCGCCACCCAGTGCCTTGATCGAAAGCGAGATACGCTCTTTTTCGATGTCGACTTCGGAGACAACGGCCTGAACCACGTCGTTCTTGTGGTAGGACTGGATCGCATCTTCGCCGCGCTCGTCCCAGGACAAGTCGGAGAGGTGAACCATGCCGTCGATGTCGCCTTCGAGGCCAATGAACAGACCGAATTCGGTGATGTTCTTGACTTCGCCTTCAACCTGAGTGCCCTCAGGATAGGTTTCAGCGAACTGCTCCCATGGGTTGCGCATGGTCTGCTTGAGACCAAGGGAAACGCGGCGCTTGGAGCCGTCGATTTCCAGAACCATGACGTCGACTTCTTGCGAAGTGGAAACGATCTTGCCGGGGTGAACGTTCTTTTTGGTCCAAGACATTTCGGACACGTGAACCAGACCTTCAACGCCGGGCTCAAGCTCAACAAATGCACCGTAATCGGTGATGTTGGTGACGCGGCCTTTGTGGACCGACGACAGTGGGTACTTGGCGCCAACCAGATCCCATGGATCTTCCTGCAGCTGTTTCATGCCGAGGGAGATACGGTGGGTCTCTTTGTTGATCTTGATAACCTGAACCTTGACGGTTTCGCCAATTGTCAGAATCTCGGATGGGTGGTTCACACGGCGCCATGCCATGTCGGTGACGTGGAGCAGGCCGTCAACACCGCCGAGGTCAACAAACGCACCGTATTCGGTGATGTTTTTGACAACGCCGTCGACGGAATCACCTTCTTGCAGCTTGCCGATAACTTCGGCGCGCTGTTCGGCACGGGATTCTTCGAGGATCGCACGACGCGATACAACGATGTTACCACGGCGACGGTCCATTTTCAGGATTTGGAACGGCTGCTTGAGACCCATCAATGGGCCAGCGTCACGCACGGGGCGCACGTCAACCTGCGAACCGGGCAAGAACGCAACTGCGCCACCCAGATCAACAGTGAAGCCACCTTTGACGCGGCCAAAGATTGCACCTTCGACGCGGGCGTCGTCGGCGTAAGCTTTTTCCAGGCGATCCCAGGCTTCTTCACGGCGCGCCATCTCGCGCGAGATAACGGCTTCGCCTTTGGCGTTCTCGGCGGAGCGGAGGTAAACCTCGACTTCGTCGCCAACATTTACGCTTGGGGCTTCGCCGGGTTCTGCGAATTCTTTAAGTTCAACGCGGCCTTCCATCTTGTAGCCTACGTCGATAATGGCTTGGCCCGCTTCAATTGCGATAACCTTACCTTTGACAACCGAACCTTCTTCCGGTGTGTCCATTTCGAGGCTCTCGTTCAAGAGGGCTTCGAATTCTTCCATTGTTGCATCAGCCATGTGGCGTCAAATCCTTTACATTGGTTTATTCGGGCCGCGCGGTTGTCTCCACGGGTCTTAGTTTCGTTGTTTCTGGGGCCGTCATATGTAGAATGCAGATGCGGTGAAAAACACAAACAAGAAGGGCCGGAGGCAATCCCCAGGCCCTGCTCACCACGAACTGCGACTCTTGATGGCCGTCAGATAGCGGCGTCCTTACAATGAAATATGGCTATGGGCAAGCCCGACGGGTCATTTCGCCTCGATTTGATGGACAGCATCGAGCATGGCTTGGTGGCGGGGGATGTAGTTGGGGGCGAGGTAGATACCAATCTTGGCCCACCATTCAAAATTGCTTTCCTCGGGAAGGAAATACCGGTCGTCAGTTAGGTCCTTCAACTCCATGCAATTTTTTCGAACAAACCCAAGAATCTTTTCTTTTTTCATTTTTCCCCAAAAATCTTCCCCTGCAACTTCCGCCAGATCTGGCTTTAAACCGGCCCTAGGAAGGAACGATGTAGAAAACTCTACCTTAGGATTTTCTTCAAAGACTTTTCGAAACGCCAACCAAACCAACAGCGCGCAATCTATCGGTTGGTCTTTATAACAGCGCAAGGCCATCTCGACCCGTAAGAGCACCCGCTTTAACTGCCGCATCGACAACCCGCTTTTGGGAGCTAGCTCCCCCGCCAAACGGGCGGCCCGTTCCACCGAAAACTCCTCATGCTCACCAAACGGAATGGCCAGCGGAAGGTTGAGAGCCAATCGTTCAACCGCCGCCGACAATACCGCATCGGTCATTGGCAGCGCCAGTCGCATGTCGACGAACTTCTCCAGGTATCGCTCGCCGTCTTCCATCTTACCAAAACGATGCTCGGCAATACGTTCGAGGTAATCCGCGTTGACCATCAAGACAAAAACATACCCCGGTTGATCAAAGACCAGTTTCATCGCCTCAAGCAGCGCCAAAGCATAGTCTGGGTGACAACGGTCAAGCTCATCAATCAAGATGATGACACGGCCGCCGTCGTCTTTGCCGGTCAACGCCTTCCGCAAAATCTCCAACTGTTTCGGAATGGTTTCACGGGCTTTTTCAGTTGCCAACTGTTTGGCAATGACTGCACCAGCGGATTTGGTCAGAGCGTCGCCGCCGTCCTTGATGGCGTCTTCCAAGGCCTCCCAACCCTCAACTTCGGCCAGCAAGGTCTCCTGTGCCTCTCCAATTAGCTCTTCTGCGCCTTCACGCAAAAGAAACCGTGTGCCGGCCCGCAGCCCCATACGCCCATATTTGGATACAGCGACCAACGCTTGCTGTGCCTTCGTGGTTTCGTGTTTAGAGAGTTTGGCGGCCATCGCCCCCATAAAGGTCACAACCGGGTCACCGGAGTGATCCGAACGTTGCGCATCAAGCTCGATGACCACTTCGCCTCTGGCCGTTAACTCCTGTGCCCATGCTTGACGGAAAAAGGTCTTGCCGCGGCCAAATCCGGCCTCGATCGAGATAACCCTCCCCTCGTCAAAGGAGGTCACCAAATTTGTGAATGTCTTGCCAAAAGACCGGTAGTCTAAAAGGTCATCCAGCCATGGATCAACCGCCGCTTCATCTTTCATCACTCGTTCATACGCCCTTGTAACACCTACGAAAGCAACCAAAGAACCAGCCAAGGGTCAAGAGTGGTCGGTCAAACCGTTGTGGCCCTTGCAATTTCTTAGATAGGCCGAAAGGGTGTCGGGATTAAAACACCTATTGGAGAAAGTTATGAAAACGACAAGCTTAATGATTGTAGCAGCAACCCTAGTGCTGAGCGCGTGCCAAAGCACCACGGACGCATCTATGGAAAAGGCCCCCACATCCGTCATCGCGCCCTTGATCGGCAAAACGTTGACGGCGGAAGGCGGCGCGACTTTTGTCTACAACGCAGATGGAACGGTCAACGGAAGCATGCGCGACAAGCCGGTTTCCGGGGTCTACACCGTACATGCGACCGACGCTTGCACGGTCTTTTCAGCGCCAGAGCAACTTAAGGGCAAAGAATTCTGCAGCACACCCGAGATCAAGGGCGACACAGTCGTCTTTCACCGCCGCGACGGTAGCACTTCGGCCGAATATAAAATCAGCGGCTAAAACGGAACTTGTTTAGGAAAAGGTCAGACCAATGGATTTTGGTCTGACCTAGGGTATCAGCAACAAAAGCGATTTACGCAATTTCCGTGATGAAACCTTTGCTTGGCTTGCGCACTTTCTTCATATTAACCAACCAATCCCCGTCTTCCTGACGATAGCCCAGTGGCAAGAGCGTGGTGGAGCGCAGCCCCTTTTCACGCAGGCCCAGAATGTCGTCGACCTTGTCTGGGTCAAACCCTTCCATCGGGGTGCTGTCGATCTCAAGCTCGGCCGCAGCCGCAAGGGCAAAACCAAGCGCGATATAGGCCTGACGGGCAGCATGATTGTGGTTCACGTCGGCATCGCGCGGCAGGTAAGTGCTTTTCAGCTTATCATAATACCCGGCGAGCATCTCGCTCTTGCCGCGCTCGTCTTCCATCTGGTTGAACACCGCGTCGATCCGGTCCGCGGTGTAATTATCCCAGGCCGCAAAAACCAAAAGATGCGAGCCTTCGGTCACCTGTGCCTGATCCCAAGCGACCTTCTGAATCTCGGCGCGGATTTCAGGGTTGGTGACGACGAAAACTTCGAAGGGCTGTGTCCCCGACGAGGTCGGTGCGAGGCGAATGGCCTCTAGGATTTGGTCGAGCTTATCTTGGGGAACCGTTTTGCTCGGGTCCATTTTTTTGGTGGCATAGCGCCAGTTCAGTTTGTCCAGTAGCGACGTCATCGTCTATTCATCCTTGGGGTGGTATCAATTTGTAACTGGCTATATAAACAGAACCGAACCCGGAACAAGAAGGCACAAATTTGTGCCCCGGTCACAAAAAGGGAACCACCCATGGCCGACGCTGCAAAATGCCCCGATTGCCAACGTATCAACGATGTCTTGTCCCGCGTGGGGGATCGTTGGAGCGTGTTGATCGTGATTTCATTGGCGCAATACAGGGTTTTACGGTTCAACGAATTGAAACGTCATCTTGGGATTTCACAGCGAATGCTCAGCCTGACTTTGCGTGAGTTGGAACGCGACGGGTTGGTGAGCCGCACCCAATATCCGACCATCCCACCCAAGGTTGAATATGCGCTAACCCCGCTTGGGGACTCCTTCCGCGAACCGGTCAAGGCGATGGGCTATTGGGCGATTGACAACCTAAAGAGCATAGACGCCGCCCGCGCCAAATTTGACGCGGAGGTCGAAGACCGGGCCAAGAGCGCCTAAGCCCCCCAAGCCCAGCGGCCCAAACTACGAGGGTTGGCCGCGTTTCTCGTCGATTGCAGTGATCGCGGTTTGCACAGCTTGATCAATGCTCAGGTCCGAGGTGTCGATCAACACCGCATCCTGAGCCGGTTTCAACGGCGCATCGGCGCGGTTCATATCCCGGTCATCCCGCTCTTTGACGTCGGCCAAAACGGTGGCGAAGTCATCCGCCAACCCCTTGTCTTGCAGCTCGGCAAAGCGACGCTTAGCGCGGGTTTCGGCAGAGGCGGTGACGAAAAGTTTTGCTTCGGCATTGGGGCAAATCACCGTGCCAATATCACGACCATCCAAAACAGCCCCCCCGGCCCGACGGGCAAAAGCGCGCTGAAAATCGACCAAAGCGGCCCGCACTTCGGGGATCGCCGCCACCTTTGACGCCGCTTGCGCGACCTCGGGCGTGCGCAGCAAATCACCCTGTTCTAAATCCGCCGCCTCAAGCGCAAGTGCCGCGTCTATTGCCGGAACTCCGGCCAACAATTTGGCCCCTACGGCGCGGTACAAAAGGCCCGTGTCGAGATGGGCAAAGCCAAAATGCGCCGCAACGGCCTTGGAAATTGTGCCCTTGCCCGCCGCCGCCGGTCCGTCGATTGCAATTGTAAACGCCATAAACTGCCTCTTATGCGCTTTGTTTTCGACGCGCGACTAGCCACAAAACCGCCAAAAGCACCAGTGAAATCAAAAGCAAAACCCATTTCGTAATGGTGAATTCAGACGCAAGCGACACCATGTCGGCGCTCACCCCGTCGGACCCGGCATGCAAAAGCCCGGCAACAAGGGCATTTTCACCCAAATCCATGATCGCATAACCCGCCGCTGGCAGCACCAGTATCATGCGCGACCAAGGGTGCATCCACGCCGCGCAGCGCATCGTCAGATGACCAAGCAACATGGCAAAAACCACCGGGAACACGGAATCGAGCGCCCGTATTTCAACCAAATAGGTGGCACGGCCAACACTGTCGAGCGCATCAAGATAGGCGCGCGCATCAAGCAGGGTATAGCCGAAAACCCGTTCGTCAAAGGTTGCCAAACCGTCGGCATGGGGTTTCAAAACCGTCGCCACCAACCAAATCATCACCCCGAACACCGATGCCGACAGGGCAGCAAGGATCGGAGCGGCGCGCATCATGACGCGGCTCCTGAACGCTCGATCGTAGCGCCCAAATCGCCCATCAGGCTTTCAAAGACTGGAAAAGAGGTGGCGATTGGCCCCCCATCATCAACCGACATCGGTTTTTGCGTGGCAAAGCCCAAGATCAAAAACGACATGGCGATGCGGTGATCAAGCTGGCTTGCCGCGGTGGCGCCACCCGGCACATTGCCGTGACCAAGGCCATGAACCGTCCACCAATCTTCGCCCTCATCCACACGCAAACCGGCGGCGCGCAGCCCGATGGCCATGGCGTCGATCCGGTCGCTTTCCTTGACGCGGAGCTCTTTGACGCCGGGCATGTGGGTCTTGCCGCTCGCAAATGCCGCAACCACAGAGAGGATCGGATATTCGTCGATCATGCTTGCGGCGCGCTCGGCGGGCACTTCGATCCCCTTGAGATCAGGAGAGAAGCGCGCGCGTAGATCGGCAACCGGTTCGCCGCCCTCTTCGCGCATGTTTTCAAAGGTCAGGTCTGCGCCCATATCCTGAAGGGTAAAGAACAACCCAGCGCGGGTTGGGTTCAGGCCGATATTGGGCACCAAGACATCGGAGCCTTCGGTGATGATCGCCGCACAGACCGGGAAGGCCGCCGAGCTGGGATCACGCGGAACAATGATGGTTTGCGGTTTGAACTCGGGCTGCCCCTGAAGGGTGATCACCCGCCCCTCATTGGTTTGCTCGGTGCTGATCGTGGCGCCAAATCCGGCCAACATCCGTTCGGAATGATCGCGGGTGGCTTCTTTTTCGATCACAACGGTTTCACCGGGTGCATTCAAGCCAGCCAATAACACGGCTGATTTCACCTGCGCCGAAGGCACCGGCGTCTCGTAACGGACCGGCATCGGTTGGGCCGCGCCCACAATTGTCATCGGCAAACGCCCCCCCGCGCGGCCATAGGATTTGGTCCCAAACAGCGCCAGCGGATCGGTTACACGGGCCATTGGGCGGCCATTCAGGCTCGCATCGCCAGTAAAGGTCGCGGTGATCGGTGAGGTCGCCATCGCCCCCATGATCAGACGCACGCCAGTGCCGGAGTTGCCACAATCAATCACGTTCTCCGGCTCGGCAAAACCGCCGACCCCAACGCCGTTGATATACCATGTGCCATCGCGCTTTTCGATGTCGGCCCCAAAGGCCTGCATCGCCTTGGCGGTGTCCAAAACGTCCTGACCTTCGAGCAATCCAGTGACCTTGGTTTCGCCAACGGTCATCGCACCCAAGATCAGCGACCGGTGCGAAATCGATTTGTCACCCGGCACATGCGCCTCACCCGTCAAAGGGCCAGAGGCGCGAGAGGTCATCGGGATCGGGTCACCGTGGCTGGACATAGGTAATATTCTTTCCTGTTAGCGGTCGCGGGAGTGATAAAACATGCCCCGCGCACTGTCCATGCGTCACGAAACACGCCTTTGGTTTCTTCTGTCCCAAAATATCCCGGAGAGTCTCAGCCTCGCTGAGACGGGGCAACGCCCCCTGCCCGCTTAAATCTTGCGAAAGGTCATATAATGGGGCACGCGGCCTTCGCGGAGCGCTTTTTGCTCATAGCGGGTCGAAATCCAATCCCCCCACGAGTCGCGCCAATCGCTTGGCCCTTCGGCCAACCATTCAAAGCCTGCCTTGGGCACTTCGATCATGGTTTGGCGCACATAGTCGGGAATGTCGGTGGCGACACGAAACTCTGCCCCCGGTTTGAGCGCCCGCGCCAAAGGGTCGAGATACTCTGGCGTCACCGCACGGCGACGATGGTGGCGTTTTTTCGGCCATGGATCGGGATAGAGCAAAAACGCCTTGTCGAGCGATTGCGCAGGCAGCACGTCAAACAGGTTGCGGACATCGCCGGGATGCACCTTGAGGTTCGTCGCCCCAGATTGACGGATTTTGCCAAGCAACATGGCAACCCCGTTGATATAAGGCTCACATCCGATGATGCCGACATCGGGGTTGTTCACTGCCTGATGCACCATGTGTTCGCCACCCCCAAAGCCGATTTCCAGCCAGACCGGCTTGCCGTCAAACATCGCCTTTGTGTCAAGCGGCGTACGTTCGGGGTTGTCGTCCCAGTCGATCGCACCGGGCGACAAGGCCGCGAGATCTTCGTCAAGGTAGGCCTCTTGTGACTGTTTCAGGGTCTTGCCCTTGATACGTCCATAGAAGTTGCGCCACGGCGCGCCGGGATGTTTGTTTGATGTGGTCATGGCGGCGCTTTTATCAGAGCGGGCGCGCATGGCAATCTTTCAGAGCCCCGTGTAGGCGCGTTATCCGACAAATTCCGCCCGTTTGGACCGCATGAACGGCACAAGCATCTCGCGAAAGGCCGTGACCCGTGCCGAGGGCCAGACGTCAGGGTGCCCAACAACCCAGATATCGGCATAGGGCTGGGGCGGCAGGATCGGCAGCTGCACAAGCCCCGGCAAAGCCCGCCCCAAAAACACCGGCATGCGCACCACGCCAAGCCCGGCTTGCGCGGCCCCGGCCATGGCGACCATATCGTCAAAGCGAAAACAAATCCGCGATCCCGGCGCGGCCTCTAACACCATTTCAGGAAGCGATTTGTGGGCGGCGTAAACAATCCAATCCATGGGGCCTTGCGGATTGGTGCGGTAGCGGTCTGCCCACTCCTGCGTTGCAAAGCTTGCGGTTTCCTGCTCCGCGAGGCGCAGGCCCGTTAGGCTATCCCCCGGACTGCGGCTCACACGGATGGCCAAATCGGCCTCGCGCCGGGTGAGATCAAGCACATCATTGGTGGCGCGAATTTGCAGGTCGACCGCCGGGTGCGCCGTTTGAAATTGTTTAAGAACGGGCGCAAAGACATAGGCGATCATGAGTTGCGGCGCGGTGACGGTTAGCTTGCCCTGCAAACGCGTGTCACCGCCGGTCAACCCGCGCATCATATCATGTTCGGCGGCTTGCATTTGTTCGGCATGTTTGGCCACCAAAAGCCCCGCTTCGGTTGGCTGATACCCGTCTGGTTGGCGGATAAACAGACCTTGCTGCAACTGCGTTTCAATCCGTGTCACACGCCGCGCAACGGTGGTGTAGCTGATCCCCAAGACCTTGGCAGCCTCGGCCAATGAGCGGCGCTGGACCAGCACCATAACAGTTTTCAAATCATCCCAATGTGCATCCATACGTGCCTTTTTGCATGACTGGCGTGCAAAAGCACTCGTTTTCGCACGCTGCGGCGGGGCCTACATCAGACCCACCTCAGGAAACAGGAACTCACAATGATCTATGCGTTTGTACAACTCACCATCACCGATCAAGACAGCTTTGACGCCTATGCCGCACAAGCCGGTGCCGCGTTGGCGAAATATGGAGCCAAGCCCGAAGCGATGAGCGCGACACCAACCCGGCTTGAGGGCGATACTCCAGCACCGGGACGCGCCGTTTTGCTATCGTTCCCCGATCGCGAGGCCGCGATGGGTTGGATCAACGATCCGGAATTAGAGGCGATCCATAGTTTGCGACGTGCATCCGGCCCCTGTGAAATCACGTTGATCGGATGAAAAAGGGCGCAGGTCGTGAAACCTGCGCCCAAATTCCGTGCACGGAATTTGCAAATCTTTTGCAAAAGATTTGGGGTCACACTGCCTTGCGCAGTGCGTCCACCAAATCGGTCCGCTCCCAGCTAAAGCCGCCATCGGCTTCTGGAGCGCGCCCAAAGTGGCCATAGGCTGCGGTCCGCTGATAAATTGGCTTGTTCAGCTCAAGATGGGTACGGATGCCGCGCGGAGTCAGGTCAATCACCTTTGGGATTGCCGCTTCGATATCGCGAGCCTCGACGTCACCGGTGCCGTGGGTGTCGACATAGATCGACAGCGGCTTGGCCACACCAATCGCATAGGACAATTGCACGGTACAGCGATCCGCCATCCCCGCCGCAACAACGTTTTTGGCCAAATATCGCGCCACATAGGCGGCCGAGCGGTCAACCTTGGTCGGATCTTTGCCAGAAAACGCGCCGCCACCATGCGGGGCCGCGCCGCCGTAGGTGTCGACAATAATCTTGCGCCCGGTCAGACCCGCGTCGCCATCTGGACCACCGATCACAAACTTGCCGGTCGGGTTTACGTGCCATTCGGTGGCATCGGTCAGCCAACCATCAGGCAGCGTTTCGCGAATATAGGGTTCGACAATGGCGCGAATATCGCTGGAGCTCAGTGTCTCATCCAAGTGCTGGGTCGAGAGAACAAGCGAGCTGATGCCAACGGGTTTGCCATTGTCATAGTTCACTGACAGCTGCGATTTCGCATCTGGACCAAGCGCAGGCTCTGTCCCGTTTTTGCGCACCTCGGCCAAACGGCGCAGGATCGCGTGGCTATATTGGATCGGCGCGGGCATGAGGGCGTCGGTTTCGTTGGTTGCGTAACCAAACATGATCCCCTGATCTCCGGCACCTTCGTCGCCTTGCTCACCCGTTACGCCCTGCGCGATATGCGCAGATTGTTCGTGCAAGAGATTGGTGATTTCGACAGTTTCATGGTGAAACTTGTCCTGCTCATAGCCGATATCTTTGATACAAGCGCGGGCAATCGCATCAATCTTGCCCATATAGTCGTGGAGTTTTTCCTGATCGGTCAACCCGACTTCGCCGCCGATGACCACACGATTGGTTGTGGCAAAGGTTTCACACGCAACGCGTGCCAGCGGATCTTCGGCAATAAGAGCATCAAGAACAGCGTCTGAAATGCGGTCACAAACCTTGTCAGGGTGGCCTTCGGATACGGATTCCGAAGTGAAAGTGTAGTTCTGTCGGGACATGAGTGCTCCATTGGTTAAACGCCGTCACGCCAGGAAGCCGTTGTGACAGGTTGAGATAAGACCCGCCTAGGGGGGGCCACGACAAAGGTCAATCGGTTTTGCGCAACCTCGGCCTGAATAGGCCAATACACAAGACGATTAATAAGATAAGTGTCGGTAAATCCCCGAAGCGTGAATAAACCGTTACCCGTAAGGGCGCTGGCAAAGGCGCATCAACTTTGCCCGCAACACCCAAATCAAGGTCTGCAACGATGCGCCCCGCCCCATCAATTACCGCCGAAACGCCGGTATTGGCGGCGCGCAGCATCGGCAGCCCCTGTTCGATGGCACGAATGCGGGCTTGGGCGAGGTGTTGATAGGGGCCGGACCATTTGCCAAACCACGCATCATTTGTGATCTGCAAAAGGAAATCCGGGCGCGACGGGCTGCGGTAGACATCTTGGGGAA
This sequence comes from Pelagimonas sp., assembly GCF_058892305.1. NCBI lineage: Bacteria > Pseudomonadati > Pseudomonadota > Alphaproteobacteria > Rhodobacterales > Roseobacteraceae > Pelagimonas > Pelagimonas sp. The sequence goes on along the minus strand of NZ_JBZXVN010000019.1, from coordinate 30,113 downwards.
ACACCGCTTCGTAGCAGATCAGCGGCAGCGCCAGACCAAGTTTGCCCATTTCAAGCAATGTCGGCCCCGGACCCGGTGTATAGCCGCCATCCGCGCGCGCCGCGAGACCGGCAATATTCCAGCGTTTGAACACCGCCGCCGCGGGCATGTATTCACCAAACGGCACCAAATGGTGCTTGTCATAAACTTGGGCCAGCTGACCCTCGCCATTCAAAAGCGCCAGAGAATTGAAATAGGTTCCTTCCCCACCGCGTTGTAGGCCAACGACAACCTGTGCGCCTGCGGCGGCATCAGCAACCATGCCAAGCGCGTCATCGGCGCGTTCCAACATCACCGGCAGTGCCGTTTCCGGCCAAACGATCAGCGCTGGCTTTTGTCCGCCCTCAATCACCGGGGTCTCGGTCAAATTAAGCTGACGTTCAAAAAACACCGGGATCATGCGGGGATCCCATTTTTCATGCTGCTCGGCATTTGGTTGTATTAGACGAACATAGGGCCGGTCGCTTAGGTCTTGGATAGGCGGGGTAAGCCCCCATCCGCCAAGGAACAGCAAAAGCGCCGTCACACCAGCCCCCGCCGCCAAAGCGACCCGATTGGAGTTCGAACGGATCGCCGCAACCGAGAGCGCTGCAAATGACAAAAGCCCCACTGTGAGCCCGTGTGGTCCAACCACCGACACCCATTGCATAGCTGGCGTCGGCATGAGGATGTAACTTAACAAGGCCCATGGAAACCCAGTGAAGACATAGGCGCGGGCCAGTTCCGCCGCGCTCCAGGTCAGAACCAAAGCAATGGCGGGGGCACGGGCGTTATGGGCGGCGACCCAAAAGGCCAATGCCCAGAAAAGCGCAAGCCCCCCCGACATGCCCAATAGGGCAAAGGGTGCCATCCAGCCAGTGGCCGCCGCATCGACCATGAAGGGTTCGACGATCCAGCCAAGCGCAACACCGAAATAGCCAAGGCCGACACCCCAGCCCGTGCCGACCGCATAAAGACCAACCGGCGCGGCGCGATACAACCAGAACGCAAAGCACAGCCCGGCCATCCCAAGATACCAAAGGTCATAAGGCGCAAGCCCCAATGCCATAAGCGCACCCGCCGCAATGGCCAGCGGCAAGCGTATCCAACGGATCAGCGGCGGGGTGGCCACCTGCGTATTAGTCGGCATGCGCATTCCCGGCTTTGGGGGCCGGAGCAGAAAGCTTGGGAGCGGTGACAGAAGCGCGCGCGACACCGGGCAAGCGAACGCGCAGACGTTTGATCCGGCGCGGGTCGGCATCAACCACTTCGAAATCTAGCCCCGCTGGGTGCGGAACGATTTCGCCCCGTGTCGGCACATGGCCCGCCAGCATAAAGACCAACCCGCCCAGCGTGTCGATCTCTTCGGCATCAATATCGTCGTGATCGGTGAGCTGCATGCTCAGCTCGGCCTCAAACTCCTCAAGCGGAGTTTTCGACAGGGCAAGGTAGCAACCGGGCCGTTCTTTGGTCCAATATTGTCCCTCATCGGTGTCGTGTTCATCCTCAATCTCACCGATGACCTGTTCGATCAGGTCTTCAATCGTGACGAGACCGTCAACACCGCCGTATTCATCAATGACCAAGGCCATATGCCGCCGTTCCGTCTGCATCTTGGTGAGCAGAACGCCAATCGGCATCGACGGGGGCACAAAGAGCAGCGGGCGCAGCATTTTCTTGAGGTCAAAACTGCCGCCTGCGCCATTGAACCCTTGGCTTAGGGCAAAATCCTTGAGGTGGGCCATACCAATCGGGGTGTCGAGCGTCCCGTCATAGACGGGCAAACGGGTCAAACCCGATTCGCGAAATACGCTCACCAATTCTTCTTTGGTGATGGTGTTTTGCACCGCAACAATGTCGGCTTTGGGTATCGCAACGTCTTCGACCCGCATCCGGGACAGGTTGCCCAAACCAAGCGTCGGAGGTTGGTACACGGTTCGCAAGGGTTTGTCAGGCTGTGGGTCTTCCACATTCTTCGCACCGCCCAACCGGCCAAAAAGCTTGTGGAAAAAGCCACCTTCGCTCTGTTTCTTATTCAATTGTGTCATCTCACGCGCGCTTTGCGCTGCGTTAGACGAGCCGTCTGTTTCGCCCATCAATCCATACCAATCATAGGCCGGTTGGCCCTGCATCCTCTCTATATGGGTCGGGCAGACCGAGTTTGCCAAGTATTTCAACCTCTAACTGTTCCATAAGCGTGGCATCTTCGTCACGGATATGGTCATACCCCAACAAATGTAACACGCCATGAACAAGCAGGTGAGTGACGTGATCAGCCATGGGTTTGCCCTGTTCCTGCGCTTCGCGCTGACAGGTTTCAAAGGCAATGGCAATATCACCGAGCTCTTCGGCCTCGGGCGCGAGCGGAGACCCGCCGGGCGTTTCGGCGGACAGGTCCTCATGCGGCCAAGAGAGAACGTTCGTGGCACGCGGCTTGTCGCGAAAATCAGTGTTTAGGTCCTTGATACGGCTGTCATCACATCCCATGACCACCACTTCGTGGCTATCAGGATCGAGTGAAAGCCGGGCAAACACCCCCTGTTCGGCCCGTTCGGCCAGCGCAAAGAGATCGACCTCTTGCCAACGCGGGTCTTCCAAAACCGTATCAGTTGTCATGCGGATAGATGCGAGGGCAAGCCCCCGCCCCCCCGGAATTTGTCAGGCAAAATGAAATGCCCATCAGGATTTGGCGTCTTCTTCATAGGCTTCGATAATCGCGGCCACGAGTGGGTGGCGCACAACATCTTTGGCGGTGAAATAGTTGAACGAAATCTCGGGGATACGATCAAGGAGACGCTCTGCATCTGCAAGGCCCGAGGGCATTCCGCGCGGCAGATCAATCTGGGTGCGGTCGCCGGTGATGACCATCCGCGACCCTTCGCCCAGACGGGTCAGGAACATTTTCATCTGCATCGAGGTGGCGTTTTGCGCCTCATCCAACACCACAAAGGCGTTGGACAATGTCCGACCGCGCATAAAGGCCAAGGGCGCGATTTCGATGGTTTTCTCTTCCATCATTTTCGCCAGTTGCTTGCCCGGCACAAAGTCGTTCAGTGCGTCATAAAGCGGCTGCATGTAAGGATCGACCTTGTCCTTCATGTCGCCGGGAAGATAGCCAAGCTTTTCGCCCGCTTCGACCGCCGGTCGCGATAGGATGATTTTATCAACGGCCCCGGTGATCAACATGTTCACCCCAACCGCAACCGCGAGATAGGTTTTGCCGGTCCCCGCCGGGCCAATGCCAAAAGCCAACTCTTTTTCGAACAGCGATTTCACATAGGTCTTTTGCGCGTCTGTGCGCGGCTCGATAAGCTTTTTGCGAGTCTTGATTTCGACCTTTTCACCGATGGACATTTCCATCTGGCTATCGGGGCCTGGCTCTTCACTCATCCGAAATTCACGGTCGATATCGCTATGGCTCACTTCGCGCCCCTGTTCGAGCCGATCATAAAGAGAGCGCAGCACCTCAGTTGCCTCAGCCTGAGCTTCGGGCACACCATGAATGGCAAGCTGATTGCCGCGACGCAGGATTTGCACCCCGGTACGCGCCTCGATGTCAGTCAGGTTGCGGTCATATTCCCCACAAAGTTCGATCAACAAACGGTTGTCGGGAAATTCAAGGACAGCTTCGGTCAATGGGCCAGTGGTCACGCATGTCTCCTGCGCCAAAATACATAGATATGGTGCCAAGCCGCGCGCCGATGCGCAAGTGTCGTAGTTCATTCTTCTGGGGATAGAATCAAAAACGGCCACGCAATACGCTGCGCGGCCGTTTTGTAGGATGAAGCATCCAAATTTTAGCGCGGGTCACCAATGATAGATGTCGACCCCTGCTTGAAGTTGCCGGTCGCAATCGTTGGAGGCGCGGTACCCGAGCAAACAGGCTTGCCATATTTGTCGAGACGCGCCGACAGGTAACCCTCGACGCCATCGTCGATGATCCAGTGATCACAGCCGTTTGGATCAACCCAGATACCCGCATGCATGGTGCTCAGGTCATCTTTGTCAAACAGGCCACGGTCGAGGCTTTTGTCCGGTCCGATCGGGGTACAGCCCGCCAAAAAGGCAGCGGCAACACCGGTCACAAGGGCCAATTTCGTCAGTTTCATAGTGTGACCCCCTTAGCGGATACAGATGATTTCAACGCGGCGGTTTTTAGCCATGCCGGTCGACGTTGCATTGGAGGCAACGGGTTGACGCTCACCAAAGCCACGCACGTCCGAGATATTGGCCCCGGTAGACCGCGCAACCTGTGCAACCGCCATCGCGCGGTTGTACGACAACTTCATGTTGTAGCTGTCCGAGGCGCGGCTGTCGGTGTGACCGGCAATGATATAGGCGGTCGCAGAAGCGTTGTTGAAGAACTGTGCCAGACGCTGCTTGCCCGACGACGAGATACGATGGCTATCTGTCGCAAAGAATTGGTCCGAGTTCATCACACCACAGACGTTGCCGCGGTTACAGACTGGAATGCCTTTGCGGTCGGTGCGCGGTGACATGTACCCTTCGACACCGTCATCCATAACCCAGTGCTGGCAGCCATCCGGGTCAATCCAGATACCTGGAATATATTGCTCACCCTGAATGGTGCGCGTGTTTTGCGTCGAAATGAAAGGTGATTTTTGCCCCGCTACATCGGCAAATGCCGGCGCGGCGGCCGAAATGCCAGCGAGAGCAGCCAGCGCGATTGCGCCGACGGCTTTGGTCATACGATTAGCCACAGCCACTGTCCCTTGGTTTGTGTTTCCCCCACTGCGCGCGCACGATTTGGCAGCGGCACACGCAAACTTACTATAATCAACACATTAGCAAACAATTCACGCGTGTGAAGCGAAAAGGCCGACTCATTGGCGCGGAATCGGAAACAATTCCCGAATTCCTAATGCTTTCTTGTGGATAACCTTGTTCGCCATTACGAAACAATGGCTTGTTAAGGGGTTTAGCGCGGGAGTACGTCGCCATTTAGCGAGTTTCGACCCGACGAAACGATTCGCACCGGGATCATGTCACCGGGGGCGATTCCCTCGGCTTGTCCTTCTGCTTGGACGTGAACGGCGTGCAGATACTCGGATTTTCCGACCATCTGCCCCGGCTCGCGACCGGCTTTTTCGATCAAAACCGAAACATCGCGGCCAATCATTGCGTCTTGAAGGGCGCGCTGTTGTTGAGACAACAGGGCCTGAAGACGCTGCAGGCGGTCATTCTTTTCATCCTCGGGGACCTGAGCGCGTTCAGCGGCCGGGGTGCCGGGGCGTTCGGAGTATTTGAACGAAAAGGCCGAGCCATATTCAACGGCTTTGATCAGGTCGAGCGTGTCTTGGAAATCTGCTTCGGTTTCTTCGGGGAATCCGACAATAAAGTCACCGGACAGATGCAGATCGGGGCGCACGGAACGCAGTCTTTCGATCAGCTTCAGGTATTCCTCGGCTGTGTGCGCGCGGTTCATCCGTTTGAGGATTTTGTCGCTCCCCGCCTGAACCGGCAGGTGAAGATAGGGCATTAACTTGTCACAATCACCATGAGCGGCAATGAGATCATCGTCCATGTCATTGGGATGCGAGGTGGTGAAACGAATACGTTGCAAGCCGTCAATCTTGGCCAATTCGCGGATCAACCCGCCAAGCCCATTGTCGTGGCCATGATAGGCGTTGACGTTTTGGCCCAGCAAGGTCAGCTCGCGCACGCCGCGGTCCACCAGATCACGCGCCTCATCCATGATGCGGGTCGCGGGGCGGCTGACTTCGGCCCCACGAGTGTAGGGCACGACGCAGAAGGCGCAGAATTTGTCACAGCCCTCTTGCACCGTCAAAAACGCCGTCGGGCCACGCTTGGCTTTGGGGCGTGACTTCAGTGCAGTGAATTTGTCATCCTCGGGAAAATCCGTATCCAAGGCCTTTTGACCAGAGCGGGCTTTGGCCTCAAGCTCGGGCAGACGATGGTAGCTTTGCGGACCAACCACCAAATCGACCATTGGCTGACGGCGCATGATCTCTTGGCCTTCGGCCTGTGCCACACAACCGGCAACCCCGATTTTGAGATCGGGTTTTTCGGCCTTGAGGCCTTTGTAGCGGCCAAGCTCGGAATAGACCTTTTCTGCCGCCTTTTCGCGGATGTGACAGGTATTGAGGAGAATCATGTCCGCGTCGTCGGGTGTGTCCGTTTGAACATAGCCCTCGCCGCCCATGGCCTCGGCCATGCGTTCGCTGTCATAGACGTTCATCTGACAACCATAGGTCTTGATGAAAAGCTTCTTGGGCTCGGTCATGTCATGTCCTGTCGCGTTTTTGGCGGGCGGGCGGCCATTTTCGTCAAAAAATTCGCACCCCGATCAGAGGCCGCAGATAACGCAAAAAGACCCTGTCTTGCAATGCACGAGATTTTCACCGATTCTGGGAGAAATTTCCGGGGCAATCCCGGCAAAGAGGCAGATCATGTATTACGACGGGCTCAACGATTATCTCAAACGCGGCGGCGCGGCGCTGGCCAAGGGGCCAATCGCCTTGGTTTTTGCCGAAGATGACGCGGAGCTGGGTACAACCCTGCGCCATCACCTGCATTCTGGGTTCGCGTCGGTGACGGTCTTTATGTCATCCCTGTTCACCTTACCCCCCGATCTGGAAAACAAAGTGCACCGGGTCGAATACGATATGACGGTGGACAACGCCCTGCCCGACGCGATGAACGCCGTGATCGAAGCCGCCCCCAACGTCTGGATGTACTACTGCTACAACGCCGAATACCTGTTCTATCCGTTTTGCGAGACGCGGACGGTTGGCGAGTTGTTGAGCTATCATACCGAAGAGCGGCGCGATTCAATGCTGGCCTATGTGGTCGATCTCTATGCCGGTGATCTCACCAAATGCCCCAATGCCGTGTCACTGGACGATGCGCATTTGGATCGGTCGGGCTATTATGCTCTGGCCCGATCTGACCCGGCCAACAACAACTACCCCAAGGAACGACAGCTCGATTTCTTTGGTGGCTTGCGGTGGCGCTACGAAGAGCACGTGCCGCTGGAACGGCGCAAAATCGACCGCGTGGCTTTGTTCAAATCCAAACCGGGTTTGAAAATGCGCGACGATCACACCTTTGATGACGAAGAATACAACACCTATGCCTGTCCATGGCACAACAACCTGACGGCAGCGATTGTGTCGTTTCGCACCGCTAAGGCGTTGAAACGCAATCCCGGATCAACCTTCGATATCCGTAGTTTCCGCTGGTACAACTCAACGCCGTTTGAATGGCATTCCCGTCAGTTGCTGGATTTAGGTCTGATCGAGCCTGGGCAATGGTTTTGACATTGCCCTAACCGCGCGGCAAGCGCTGCAAATTCCGTGCACGGAATTTGGGATGCGGTGCCCCTACTCCTGTTCTGCGTATGAACAGATATCGAGATGCCCATCCGTTGCCCGGGTCATCGCGTCATTGACAAACACCGCATGTACATATTTGGGCGCTTCGGCAGAGCCGTAGTTGTAGCTGACACAGGCTTCATCCCAATTGTTGGGATTACGTTCGAACCCGGCATCGGGGCCAAGGGCCACGGCTGCCTCTGCCGGGGACACCCCTTTGGCCAATTTGCGCGCCACACCGTCGCTTGACGGCGTACTGGCGTCTGGGGCTGCGCCTTGCATACATCCCGCCACGCCTAGCACGGCAACACTCGACAAAACAAAACGCAGCATAACAGCCCCCTGGATTACAGATTCTCTTGTTGCGGCATACCTAGCACATGGAAACCGCCATCGACCCGAACAATTTCGCCAGTGGTGCAAGCACCCGCATCGGAAATCAGCCAAACCGCCGTGCCGCCCACCGCGTCAAGCGTCGCGTTTGAGCGCAAAGGCGCATTTTGATCGGTGTGTTTATAGGTCTTGCGCGCCCCACCAATCGCAGCCCCGGCAAGGGTTTTCATCGGCCCCGGTGACAGCGCATTGACGCGGATCCCTTCGGGACCAAGATCATTGGCAAGATAGCGCGTGGTCGATTCCAGTGCCGCCTTGGCAACGCCCATGACGTTGTAATTTGGCGTCACGCGGGTGGAGCCCATATAGGTGAGCGTCAACAGGGTGCCCCCGTTCTCTTTCATCAATGGGTGGGCGCGGCGCGCCACTTCGATGAAAGAATAGGCCGAGATATCGAGCGAGTTTTTGAAATTCTCGCGCGAAGTGTTCAAAATCCGCCCTGTCAGCTCATTCTTGTCGGAATAGGCGATGGCGTGAACAACAAAATCAATGCTGTCCCAACGCGCGCCAAGCTGTTCAAACGCGGTGTCGAGCGAAGCGTCGTCGGTGACGTCGACATCAACCATAAAGTCGCTTCCGACGCTGGCCGCCAGTGGCTCTAGCCGTTTGCCAAAGGCCTCACCTTGATAGGTGAAGGCCAGCTCAGCCCCTGCTTCGGCGCAGGCTTTGGCGATTCCCCACGCAATGGAACGTTCATTGGCAACGCCCATCACAAGGCCGCGTTTTCCCTTGAGTGACAACATTCATAGCCCCTTTTTCTATGAAACAGCACTTCGCCCATTGCACGGCTTTCGTCAAGTCAGCCTTTTCCTAGCCACCTACCGTCTGCTATTCCGCACCTTTTCTACGACGCTTTTCATTTCCATAAGTCGCGGGGAGAAAGAGGAGCCTGTATGACTTTTAAAAGTATTTTTTTCCGCCCTGATAACTTTGTCCCTTCAGGGCTGTACCGCAGCTCTCTATCTTTTCAACGATGGCACAGCAGATCCGATTTCCGGTCACCAGGTTGGCATCAGCAATCCGGAAAAAATCGTGGATATCGGTGAAATCCGCGTTCGAATGTCACCCGTGCGTAGTGTTCGAAAACATCCTATTCCCAAAACCTACGCGTTTCTCTTTTCTTGGACGCCAGAGGCGTACAATCGCCAGAACAAAGAAAAAGGACGGCCTGAGCCAACCGATCCGAGTTCAAACCATATGTCACGCCAGAAGGACGCATCAAACGTTGCAACGACACATGGGGGCGTAAATACGGATGCACGATTGACATGAAACTGAGTAAGGCAGTTCAAATGCAGTTGGTGCAGGAGGTGCTTGAGATGCACAAACCGAATTGTACAATTGATCAAATAGATCCCGCAGAGGTCCTGACCCTGCGTCCCAGCAATATCAAATCCGGACCACTCCGCGTTGTTGCCAGTTTGAGCTGTTCCTGAGAGGGCCAGAGTCAATCTGACCACCTACATGAAGGTGGTCAGACAAAACCTGATCAGTCTTTATACTTCGACATCACCATGGAGCCATTGGTGCCGCCAAAGCCAAAGCTGTTGGTCATCACCGAATCCAAGCCTGCGTTTTCAACCAACGTGGTGGCGATTTCTTCGGGCTTGAGCGCTGGATCAAGGTTTTCGACATTGATCGACGGGATGATGAAGTCATGTTCCAAGGCCAACAGGCAATAAATCGCCTCTTGGGCACCTGTCGCCCCTTGGCTGTGGCCGGTCATTGATTTGGTCGAAGAGACCGGTGGTGTCGAGCCTTCGCCAAACACGCGGCGCACGGCTTCGATTTCACCAACATCACCCACCGGGGTCGAGGTACCATGCGCGTTGATATAGCTGACTTTGCGGCCTTCGGGCACGGTGGATAGCGCCACGCGCATTGCCCGTTCGCCGCCTTCACCCGATGGGGCAACCATGTCAGCGCCGTCGGAGGTGGCGCCATAGCCAGTCACTTCGGCATAAATCTTGGCACCACGCGCCTTGGCGTGTTCCAGATCTTCGAGCACGACGATACCGCCGCCGCCGCCAATCACAAAGCCATCGCGATCCGCGTCAAAGGCGCGGCTCGCACGCTCTGGTGTGTCGTTGTATTTCGAGGACATCGCGCCCATCGCGTCAAACAGGCAGGACAGGGTCCAGTCAAGCTCTTCGCCGCCACCGGCAAACATCACGTCCTGCTTGCCCATCATGATCTGCTCGGCGGCGTTGCCGATACAATGCAGCGATGTCGAACAGGCCGAGGTGATGGAATAGTTGATGCCCTTGATTTGAAAGGCGGTCGACAGGTTGGCGGAAACCGTCGAGCACATGGCTTTGGGCACCGCAAAAGGGCCGATCCGCTTGGTCGCGCCGGTTTTCAACACGGTCTGATGTGCGGCCAACATGGCGCTGGTGGACGGGCCACCCGAGCCAGCCACAAGACCGGTGCGCGGGTTCACAACGTCGCTTTCCTCAAGACCGGAATCCGCGATCGCCTGTTGCATCGCGATATAAGCATAGGCCGCACCGGGCCCCATGAAACGCAATGTGCGTTTGTCGATATGATCGGCTGGGTTAAGGTTAATATCGCCCGCGATCTGGCTGCGGAACCCATGTTCTTTCATCGCCTCATTGGCGGTGATACCGGATTTCCCGGATTTGAGAGATGCCAAAACTTCTTCGGCATTGTTCCCGATGCTGGAGACAATCCCCAGACCTGTAACGACGACACGGCGCATGCGGCCTCCCTAACTTTGCTTGCCTCTTAGTAGGGCATTGCTTGGGGAAGGTGCAAGGTGGTGCGGTGATCACATCCACCTTGCAGGACACGAAAGACGGCGTCCCACGTCTCAGGGTGCTGGGTTCAAGTTATTGAATCCGCCAGAGAAGCGCCTCGGCAACTTGCATGCCGTTCATTTGGAACCAATCGACCTTGATGCGGCTGGCGTCGTGCTGGGTCACGACAAACTTAAGGCCAACGTAGCAGCGGTCCGCCCCGACAGTGACATGTTCCCACCCCCGGATCAGATGGTTTGTGACCTGTTCAAAGCTCCAATCCGCCTTGCAACCGTCATCTGGCGTGTAAACCTTGGCCGAATTTGATCGAAACTCGATGTAGATCGGCCATTCAAGCCCGGACGGCAAGTATCCCTTACCCTCCCAATGACCACGTTTGTCTGACAAGAAATCCGCATGGGCCACTTGGCCGATAATCAGAAAAAACACTAATAAAAGCTGTCGCATAATGAGTCCTCCTGCCCCGATTATCGCACAAATGGTAAATCTCGAATATGTCGCAGATCAAGTCATCACCATTCTGGCAATTCCTCCTCAGCAAAACCCATCTAACCAAAACAAAAGGGGCCCAAGGGCCCCTTTGCGCTCAGACTGTCACAGCCATTTAGCTTTCGCTTAGGGCGACTTTCATGTCCTTGACTTCATAGGCCAATTCACCGTCGATTTCGACGATGCCGTCCGCAACACCCATCGTCAGACGTCGGGTTTGGATGGCTTTGGTGAAGTCGATTTTATAGGTCAGCAATTTCGCCTCGGGGCGCACCATTGCCTTGAGCTTGATCTCACCAACGCCAAGCGCATAGCCGCGCCCCTGCCAGCCGCGCCAGCCAAGGTTAAAGCCGGTCAGCTGCCACAATCCATCTAGACCAAGGCAGCCGGGCATAATTGGGTTGCCGGGGAAATGGCAGTCAAAGAACCACAGGTCCGGTGTGATATCGAATTCAGCCAAAACATGGCCTTTGCCATGTGCGCCACCGTCAGACGAGATATCGGTGATACGGTCCATCATCAGCATAGGCGGTGCTGGTAGCTGGGCATTGCCCGGGCCAAACAAGTCGCCTGCGGCGCATTTTAGAAGGTCTTCTTTGCTGAAGCTGGTCGGAAAGTCGGCCATGCGGACACGCCCCTTTTGGTATGTTGTATCTTGGTTAAACCCCGTCTACCACCGCCCTTGCACGCCAGCAAGTAGTCCACCAATCTCAGAGTCGCGCAGAGCCGCTTTGTGATGAGAGTGATGCGCAACTGCAAATTCGTTTGAAAAGATACCCCAATCAGACTTATATAAGGACTGCAGCATATGGGAACCGGCACCTGATGAACTCTCTGGCACTGACTCGCGGCAAAGAATGGCTTGGCAACTCGGACCTACGTCCGACCCGGCAACGCCTTGCATTGGCTGCGCTTTTGATTGGGGACGGGCAAAACCGCCACGTCACCGCCGAGAGCCTGTTTGAAAGCGCCAAGACCATGGGCGAACCGGTGTCGCTTGCCACGGTTTACAATACGCTCAAGGCGTTTTGCTCGGCTGGGTTGATGCAAGAGGTCACGGTAGATGGCTCGCGTAGCTATTTTGACACCAACACCCACGAACACCCGCATTTCTTTTGGGAAGACAGCGGCAAATTGACCGATGCCTCGGCCGAACAGCTGAAAATCGTCGAATTGCCGCAAGCCCCAGAAGGCATGGAAATCGCCGCCGTTGATGTGGTGATCCGGTTGCGCAAAACCTAAAGCAATCAAGGCACAGCCTTAAATGGCAATGTATTGGGTGGCGCTCCACGCCCCCACGTACATCCACAAAACGACTAATACCATAAAGACCAAGCGCAAAATCCACCCGTTCAAATAGGTGAACGCGGCTCCAAGGCCGATCAAAAAGCCAAGCCCAAACAAGAGAAACCAAGGGTTTTCAGACACGGTCAAAACCGGTGCGAAAAGCAGGAAAACAGCGGTAAAACCTCCATTTAGCGCCTGCTCTACGCCACCCCATGGGATACGAGACCGTAGATCACCGGCAACACAATGGCCAAGGCGAACCCTAAAAGACTTTCACGCCATTTGGAGCCACTGGTCGTCATTATCATTCTCTCTAAATGTAATCACTGGTACCCGCGGCCGGACTCGAACCGGCACGGCCTATTAAGCCTGGAGATTTTAAGTCTCCTGTGTCTACCATTCCACCACGCGGGCCAGTGCGCGCGACAATAGCTTGGCCATCGTCGGTGTAAAGACCCAGAAAGGTTAAAGCTCTTGTCCGGGGAGCGGTTTTAGCAAATGTCGTTCCGACAGCCACGGGTTCAACACCAACGCTTCACGAAGAGCCTTTTGCCCCTCGACTTCGCGCCCCAACGCCAACAGGGTCAATGCCCGCCCCGACAACGATCCTAGATGCTTGGGATTGATCTCAAGCGTGCGTTCAAGATCGGGCAAGGCGGCTTCGTAATCCTGACGCAGGTAATTGACGAAGGCGCGTTGGTTGTAACCTTCGGCGTAAAACGGACAATAAGCGACCAGCGCGTCAAACCGATCTATCGCCATTAGAAAGTCCCACGCGGCGCGCGCTTTCATGCCTTCGTCTAGGATTTCCTGACTGGCTTCGTCGGGCGCATCGGCCCAATATTGCCACATCTGGTTGGAAACTTGGCGCGCCTGCATGTCGCCGTCGACTTGCTGAAGTTGGTCATACAACCCTTGCAAGGGTTCGGAATGGTCTGGTGCCTCGGGGCAGCCATCCGCAACGGCGGCCCCAGCCCAAAACATGGTTATTAAAGCTGTGCGTATCATACGGATATGGTGCAACAGATCAGCAATCCGTCAAGTCACGTCTGCGAGACCGTCCTCTTTGACCGCTTCCATTGCGACATAGGTCGAGGTGGCCGACATCCCCGGCAAGGTCGATATCTTCTCTGCCAAAACCCGTCGATAGGATCGCATGTCGGCGGTGCGCACCTTGAGGAGATAGTCAAAGTTCCCTGCAATAAGATGTACTTGTTCGATTTCAGGCACGGCCGCCGCCGCTTGATTAAACTTGGCCAAAGCCGCCTCGGAGGTTGAGGTCATCTTGACCTCGACAAAGGCGACATGATCAAGGCCAAGGCGGATTGGATCAAGGATCGCGCGGTAGCCACGAATGGCCCCATCCCGTTCCAACCGCCGCAGGCGCGCTTGGGTTGGAGACTTCGAAAGACCGATCCGGCGTGCCAAATCCGCAATTGATATGCGCCCCTCTTCGGCCAAGGTGGTGAGAATCGCACGATCAAATCGGTCGAGGCTCATATGATCCATTTGGACTGTCCATTTATCAAAACTAAGGCGGTTCGCCTGCTGATTTGGTCAATATCAGAGAAATAGATGGAAATAAATAGGTTACACAGGATTCATCAACCTTTGACATCTCAAAGGCCCTTTCGGAGGATTCCATGCCCATATCCAAACTGCGCAGCCGCGTTGATGACCTGACTTATGCATCCGAACCTGAGATGGTGGCCCATCTGCGCAATCAGGCCAATTTGAGCGCCTCGGAACGGATCGAGATTTCAGCGAAGGCGGCGCAATTGGTGCGGGATATCCGGTCATCGACCAAACCCGGTATGATGGAAGTGTTTCTGGCAGAATATGGCCTGTCCACCGACGAAGGCATCGCCTTGATGTGCCTTGCCGAAGCCCTTTTGCGGGTTCCGGACGCCACCACAATTGACGCCCTGATCGAAGATAAAATCGCACCGTCCAATTGGGGCAAACACATGGGGGCCTCGACCTCGCCTTTGGTCAACGCCTCGACCTGGGCTTTGATGTTGACGGGCAAAGTTTTGAACGATGACGCCCCCGGCCCGGTCGGCCATTTGCGCGGTGCGATCAAACGTTTGGGCGAACCGGTGATCCGCACCGCCGTCGCCCGCGCGATGAAGGAAATGGGCGCACAGTTTGTCTTGGGCGAAACCATTCAATCCGCGATGAAGCGCGGCAGCGTCATGGAGGCAAACGGCTACACCTATAGCTATGATATGCTTGGCGAAGCCGCGCGCACCGAGGCCGATGCCCGCCGCTATCACCTTGCCTATTCGCGTGCGATTTCAGCCATCGCAGACGCCGCCCATAGTGACGATATTCGCGAAAATCCGGGCATCTCGGTGAAACTATCCGCGCTTTTCGCCCGCTATGACGAAATGCAGCGCGACGCAGTGATGCAAAACCTTGTGCCGCGCCTAAGGTCTTTGGCGGGCTTGGCCCGTTCGGCCGGGATCGGGTTAAACATCGACGCAGAAGAGGCCGACAGGCTGTCAATCTCGCTTGATGTCATCGAAGCGGTGCTAAGCGATCCGTCGCTGACCGGATGGGATGGGTTCGGTGTGGTTGTTCAGGCCTATGGCCAACGGGCCGGGGCCACCATTGATTTCTTGCACGCGCTTGCCGAACAACACGACCGGCGCATCATGGTGCGATTGGTCAAGGGGGCCTATTGGGATAGCGAAATCAAAAAGGCGCAGGTGGCCGGGCTTGATGGTTTTCCGGTCTTTACCGCAAAGACCAACACCGACATGTCCTATATCGCCAATGCCCGCAAATTATTGAGCATGAGCGACCGGATTTACCCGCAATTCGCCACGCATAACGCCCACACGGTTGCGGCGATTTTGCAGATGGCGGAACCCGGACAAGCCTTTGAATTTCAACGGTTGCACGGCATGGGCGAAACTCTTCATGAGTTGGTCAAAGACCAAAACCAGACACGGTGCCGGATTTATGCCCCCGTCGGCGCACATCGCGATTTACTGGCCTATCTGGTGCGACGCTTGTTGGAAAACGGTGCGAATTCTTCTTTTGTGAACCAGATTGTCGACGAAGACGTTGCCCCGGAACTGGTGGCCGCCGATCCGTTTGAAGCAGAGTCAGAGGCGCAGATCACTCTTGGGCCAGATATGTTTCAACCCGAACGACCGAACTCCGCCGGGTTTGATCTTCGCGACCGTCCAACGCTTGAACAAATCGAAGACGCGCGTCAGCCGTTTCATGCCAGCCAATGGCATGCCCATCCGCTTGTCGCCAAAGACACCCCCAAGGGGTCATCGCGCCCTGTGGTCAATCCGGCGAACCCGGCCGAAAGTGTCGGTGACATTGTCTGGGCAACACCGGACACCGTGGCCATAGCGGCGCAGGCTGCCCGACCTTGGGTCGCGTCCCCTGCAGAACGCACCGCAGTCTTGAACCGCGCAGCAGACCTTTATGAGCAGCACTATGGCGAATTGTTTGCCTTGCTGCATCGCGAGGCCGGTAAAACCATGCTCGATGTGGTTGCCGAGTTGCGCGAAGCGGTGGATTTCCTCCGCTATTATGCCGCGCGAACCGACGGGGCAGAGGCGCGCGGGGTGTTTGCCTGTATTTCCCCATGGAACTTCCCTCTGGCAATTTTCACCGGTCAGATTTCAGCCGCTTTGGCAGCGGGGAATGCGGTTTTGGCCAAACCAGCCGAGCAAACCGGCCTGATTGCTTATCGCGCGGTTCAGTTGCTGCACGAGGCCGGAGTTCCCGCAACCGCGCTACAACTCCTCCCCGGTGCTGGGGATGTTGGGGCCGCCGTGACAAGCCAACCCCAAGTTGCCGGTGTCGCCTTTACCGGATCGACCCAAACGGCGCAGATCATTCACAAATCTGTGGCTGCCAATCTGGCCCCCGGCACACCGCTGATTGCGGAAACCGGTGGGCTAAACGCGATGATTGTTGATAGCACCGCCCTTCCTGAACAGGCCGTGCAAGCCATCGTCGAAAGCGCCTTCCAATCGGCGGGTCAGCGGTGCTCTGCCCTTCGTTGCCTTTATGTTCAAGAAGACATTGCCGAGGATTTCCTTGAGATGCTCACCGGTGCGATGGATGTTCTGGTGCCCGCAACACCGTGGGAGCTGCGCTCGGACCTTGGGCCAGTCATCGACGATGCGGCTCTCGCCGGAATTATGGATCACATTGATACGGCCCGCCGCGACGGTCGCGAAATCAAGCGCTGCGCCGTGCCAGAAACCGGGTTTTTCGTGCCGCCAACCTTAATCCGCGTGGATGGCATTGCCGATCTTGAGCGTGAAATCTTTGGCCCGGTGTTGCATGTCGCAACCTTTAAAGCCGATGAAATCGACGCTGTGATAGATGCAATCAATGGCACCGGCTATGGTCTAACCTTCGGGTTGATGACCCGCATTGATGACCGTGTTCAACACGTAACAGACCGGGTTCACGCCGGGAACATCTATGTCAATCGCAACCAGATTGGCGCAATCGTCGGAAGCCAACCCTTTGGTGGCGAAGGGTTATCAGGCACCGGCCCCAAAGCTGGTGGTCCGTTCTATGTTGACCGCTTCCGCCACATCGCCACGGCGTCCCAAAGCGGTGACTGGGCTGGCCACGATAGTGCGGATCGGGTGCAAACCGCGCTCAATGGCGCGCGCGACACGTCGGAGCCAGTTTTACAGGAATTGCCCGGCCCGACGGGCGAATCCAATCAGCACGGCCATATGCCCCGCCCCCCGGTGCTTTGCCTTGGGCCGGGTGCCGAGAACGCCGCCAAACAAGCACAAGCGGTTCGCGATCTTGGCGGCTTTGCCATCGAGACGCGCGGCCTGCTGCCAATTGATGCACTTACCACGCTTTCTGGGTTCTCAGGGGCGCTGTGGTGGGGCGACGATGACACCGGTGCCCCCTATCGCCGCGCCTTGGCCGACCGTCCCGGACCGATCCTTCCGCTCATTACTGACATGCCGGATCAGGCGCATGTGCGCGCCGAGCGCCATGTCTGCATCGACACGACCGCCGCGGGCGGCAATGCCTCACTGTTGGCAGGCGACGAATAAACCAAATACATCTGGGCGGTGCAGGACATCGCCCAGATACCAACCCAGTCGATAGCGCTTGACGCCCGCGCAAAGCCTGCCAATCTCGCGATATGTTTCCAATTCGCGATCACAACCCGTCTGGCCGAACGCCCTATGTCACCTATGCGTTGATCATCATCAATGTCGTTGTCTTTGTCTCAACTTGGCATCTTTCGGCCTCGCCTCGCGAGCTTTTGCAGTTTTATGCCGACTACGCGCTTGTCCCGATTTTCCTAAGCGAGGGCAATGGCTTCACCGGATTGGTGACCTCCATGTTCTTGCATGGCGGCCTTGCCCATTTGGCCGGGAACATGCTGTTCCTGTTCATTTTTGGCGACAACTTAGAAGACGAGATGGGCCATGGTGGCTTTCTGACCTTCTATCTGGCGGCAGGGATCGCCGCCGGATTAATCCACTATCTATCCGCCCCCTATTCCAACGTTCCCACTGTTGGGGCGTCGGGGGCAATTGCCGGGGTGATGGGCGGTTACCTGTTGCTTTACCCAAAGGCGAAGATCGACATTCTGGTGATCCTGATCATCATCTTCAAAATCTTCCCGGTGCCAGCTTGGATCATGCTGGCACTATGGTTTGGCATGCAGTTGATTGGCGGTGTCGGGTCCGATCCCAACGGTGGCGGCGTCGCATATTGGGCGCATGCGGGCGGATTTGTCGCCGGGCTAATCCTAACCATCCCGACGTTTTTGCGCCTTGGCGGTACACGTTTTTGGCGGGTCCATCACGGCCATCCGCCCCACCCCGAAACCGATTATTCACAAACCCGCGTACCTAGGATCAAGAAAAGATGAGCGACCAAGTCAAAACAACCTGTCATTGCGGAGCCGTCGAGTTAAGCGTGACCCTCACCGATGGTTTTAACACGGCAAGGCGCTGTGATTGCTCGTTTTGCCGTCGTCGCGGTGCTCCGGCTGTCTCGGCTCCATTAGGCGGGATCAAAGTGATCAAAGGCCAAGAGGCGTTGCGCCTTTATAGTTTCAACACCCATACCGCCAAACATCACTTTTGTTCGGTCTGCGGCATTTACATGTATCACCAACGCCGCTCAAACCCGAATGAATATGGGGTAAACCTGTATGCAATTGAAGGGGTTAACCCCGTCGATATGGAACCAATTTCATGGGTGGATGGCGTCAATCACCCATCCGACACCTAAGAGGCACGCTATGCATCCGCTTGTCACACAAGATCACATTGATCAATTTCAACGCGACGGGGTCACCCTTATCAAGGGGCTTTGGGCCGATCAGGTCGACACCCTACGTGCCGGTGTTGAGCGCAATATGACCAATCCCGGCCCCTATGCCGCAGAGAACCTGCACAAGGGTGAGGCAGGTCGATTTTTTGATGACTATTGCAACTGGCAACGGATTCCAGAGTTCGAGGATGTGATCCGCAATGGCCCCGCCGCCGCCGTGGCCGCCGATCTGATGCAGTCAAAACAAGTGCAATTGTTCCACGATCATGTGTTGGTCAAAGAACCGGGGACATCCAAACCAACCCCCTGGCATCAAGACGGCCCATATTATTTTGTCGAGGGGCGTCAAACCGTTAGCTTCTGGTCGCCGCTTGATCCGGTACGCGAGGCGTCGCTGCGGTGCGTGGCTGGATCGCATCTTTGGGACAAGCCGGTTTTGCCGACGCGCTGGTTGTCAGAAGAGAATTTTTATCCCGACGAAGACACCTACATGCCGGTGCCGGACCCGGATGCCGAGGGGATGACAATTTTGGAATGGTCGATGGAACCGGGTGACGCGGTTGCGTTCAACTATGGTGTCTTGCATGGCGCGCGCGGCAATACCACCGATCACCGCCGTCGCGCCTTTTCTCTGCGGCTTTTGGGGGATGACGCACGCTATGTCGAACGTCCGGGCAAAACCTCGCCCCCCTTCCCCGGTCATGACATGACACCGGGCCAACGCCTACGCGATGATTGGTTTCCGGTTCTAGATCAGAAATGACGCGGGTGGCTGGCCGGTTCTCGGGGTCGCCGTCGCAAGGCAACCCCGCCGCTAAACTGGCTTAGCTAGGGTCGCGAATAGTTTTCGCAAAGCTGGAAAAAATATCGTTGTTGGCGCAGATCAAGCTGCCGCTTTCCAGTGGGTTTTGATCTTTTCGGATGCCTTCGATCAACGCACCGGCCTCTTGCGCGATCAAATAGCCACCTGCGATGTCCCAAAGGTTGAGCTCACGCTCCCAATAGCCATCGTAACGGCCTGCGGCCACATAGGCCAAATCAAGCGCAGCCGACCCAAAGCGCCGCACGCCAGCGCATTGCGGCATCAAACGGGCCAAATCCTTGAGCGTGGCGGGCAAGGTACGCTTCGCGGCAAAGGGTACACCGGTGGCGAAGACGGATTCGATCATCCGGTTACGGCCCGACACGCGAATACGGTTCGAGTTGTTCAACCAAGCGCCCGCACCTTTTTCGGCAAAGAACATCTCGTCTTTGGCCGGGTCAAACACCACCGCCGACACGATCTGACCTTTGTGTTCCAAGGCAATCGAAATCGCCCAATGCGGTAGCCCGTGCAAAAAGTTCGTGGTGCCATCGAGCGGGTCAACGATCCAACGGCGGGTCGGATCTTTGCCTGCGATTTCAGTGCTTTCTTCACCCAGCCAGCCATATGTCGGACGCGCGCCCAACAGCTCTTCCTTGAGGGTGTTTTCCGCCGCGATGTCCGCGCGGCTGACAAAATCACCGGCCCCTTTCATCGAAACCTGGAGGTTCTCGACCTCACGGAAATCCTTGACCAAGGAACGGCCCGCCTTGCGCGCGGCTTTGATCATGATGTTTAGATTTGCACTGCCCTGCATGGCTTGGCCCCGTGAATGAAATGTGGTGGTGAAACGCGATCAGGCCGCGCATATACGCGGCCTGACGACAAAAGCCAAGGGATAAGCGCCTTAGCGGTAAACAACGCCCTTTTCGCCGGCGGGCGCATAGGCGCGTGCCGCAGGTGCGCGATATTTAGGTTTTGGTGTCGACGCGCGGCGCACTTTGCCCGGACGGTCAACATAGGCACCCGCATTCGGCGTACCACAGCAGATCACACCACCCGCCATAACCGGCTGAAGGCCAGCAGGGCAATAATTGGGTGCGTTATAAGAATGCACCAAAGCGTTGGAATTCGGGTTATGCGTGGCATCCCCCATGTACATGTCGCCCCAAGCCATAGCGGCCGAGCCAGAAACGGCCATTGCGGCTGCCGCCACGAAAATACGTGCAATACGCATGATATCCCCCATTCAAGACTGGTTAATTCAGTGTTTTGTCCAAGCTACCAATACCGACGCAATAGTCAATTTATTCATACGAAACAGCCCTAAAAACAGGGGGAAAGCCGATATTTCCCCGCCGAATTCGATCATAATTGCCCAATGTTCGGATGTTTGTTGTCTTGTCGCCATAGACGAATCCCGCTTTGGCCAAGCACCCAAAGGGTGAAAAACCGCCACAATTCGCAATATTGAAACATTTGCCGCCCGGATCACACGAGTGATCACAGCCGCTTGACCGGGTCTTTTGCAAACCGCCTATGTCGCGCATTTTGAGACCACAGACACCAACATCGGAGCCCACCATGACCCAGCTGACCCGCCGTTCTCTTCTTGGCCTGACCCTTGCCGCCCCTGCTTTGATCCTGTCGACCCGCGCCGCATTGGCCAAAGAACCGGCCATATATGCCGAAAGTGGCATTGCCATCGACGGATCAGACGCCGTTGCCTATTTTGACAACAACGGCCCGGTCGCGGGCTCGGCGTCACATGCGGTGTCGTGGAACGGTGCCGAATGGCATTTTGCCTCGGCGGCCAATGCCGAGACGTTTAAGGCCAACCCAACCGCCTATGCACCACAGTTTGGCGGGTATTGCGCCTACGCCGCCTCATTGGGCTATGTCGCCCCAACCATGCCCGAAGCCTGGACGCTTTATGACGGTAAACTATACCTGAACGCCAATCTGCGCGCCCGCGAATTGTGGCTCAAGGATGTGCCGGGCAATATCGCCAAGGGCGAGGCCAATTGGCCGGGCATTTTGGGATAACCCTTTGATCTTGGGGCACCAAAGGGTGGCGACCGGTGCGTTAACCATAACGCAGGGGATTTTTGCCACCTTTTGGGGGTCTCATTTCGCCCCCAAAGGAGAGCACCATGACCTCTATAATGTCTTTGCTAAGCCTTTACTACATGTGTGATCAGGCGGCCGCGTTGCGCGGTTTAACCCGCGAAGAAGTCACCCAATGCATGGCCAACTACGAACGTCTCAAGCTTGAATTTATCGACGAAACCCCGGCCCCCTTGGGCAGTTCGGAACGCGCCGCGCAAATCCGCTTGGGTTATCGCGGCTTCAAAAGCTGGGAAGAGGCCAATGCCGATTTGGTGCAGGAAATGCGCGCCAAGGCCCGACGTGATCTCGGTAAAAGCTAGGCTCCACCCTCGTGGGTAAGTCGCTTAGAGTTATAGGGTGAGAATCTCAGAAACGGCGGTGTGTATTAAGTCCACAAGCTCCGCATCCATAAACCTGTAATCATCAGGGATATCCAAGACATAGGTTTCAACAGCGAGTAAATCCTGACGAAAATCAGCGCGCAATCGCTTGAGGTGTTTTTCCTCCATCGCGAACACGATGTCAGCCCAAACAATATCGGCCGCGTTGACTTTACGACGCGCGCCCGCGCTTACCCCGGCTGATCGAGTGACAAGACTGGGATGGCGGCGAAACACGGCCTCGCCGGTGGGGCTACGCCATTGGTTGCGGCTACAGACAAACAAAACATTCATATGCCTTGCCTACTGACCCACGCCGGGTAACGACAGATCAAAAAACAGGCCTGTCCAGTTTTTACTGGTACAGGCCCGCAATGACATCACCGCCGATGCCATGGTTTATGAAACGTCGGCGTTAAGAGCCGTAGCGCTCAAGCAAGGTTCGCAGCGCCCCCGGCGACAGGGGAAACAAGCTCTGGCGCGCGGGTGTTGGCAAAGTTGGACGATTTAGCATCTCTTCCCTCCCATGACATTTGACCCATATATGCAGAAAGCGCCGGACAGAATCATGGGGAGAATACCAATAGGTTTCCCCAAGCCGAACGGGCTTTGCCCGGCAGGGGGATGGCTCCGGCGTAACTGAAGTCAGCCTTTCGTCAAACGATCCGCCTTTTTGCGGACCAAGACGGTGCGCAGATCATGCATTGCCAGCAAGAGGGAATCCGTCACTTCTTCGAGCTGTTCCGGGCTGGCCTTGGACTGCGCCCATTGCGTCGTGATGTTCATGTAGTCCACCGCGCGATGAATATCGTCGATGTCGCGCATCGCCAAAAGCGCTTTGCGCTCGGCCATCCAGCGTTTGATTTCCTTTTGGTCCAGCTGGCTTAATTCGCGATCACCATGGGGCTTGATCTCGCCCTTGTTCATGTTGATCACCGCGATTTGTTCCATTTCAATCCGGCGCTGGCGGTTCTCCGTATCCACACGAAACACCGCCGCGCCGTTGTCGCGGATGCGGTAGTAATACTCAGGAAGCTCGCCTGTCATATCAGCTCCTTAGGATAGACCGTCACAGAAACGGGCAATGCGGGTGCAGGCCTCTTTCAACGCCTCGTCGGACGTAGCGTAACTCACCCTAAAGTTGGGTGATAGTCCAAAAGCTGCGCCAAAAACGACTGCTACGCCTTCCTCTTCCAGCAATGCTTTGCAGAAATCCTCGTCTGTGGCGATTTTCACACCACCCGCTGAGGTTGTGTTCATGCAATCCGCAATCGACGGATACACATAGAACGCCCCTTCGGGTGTTTCACAGGTGATCCCCTTGCAGGCGTTCAACATCTCAACCACGAGATTGCGCCGCCGCAGGAACGCCTCGGCCCGATCGGCAAGAAAGTCCTGAGGGCCATTGAGCGCCTCTACGGCGGCCCATTGGCTGATGCTTGATGGGTTGGTGGTCGACTGGCCTTGGATCTTGCGCATCGCCGCGATCAGATGTTCGGGGCCACCGGCATAGCCAATCCGCCAGCCGGTCATGGCATAGGCCTTGGACACGCCGTTCACCGTCAAAGTGCGGTCGTAAAGACGCGGCTCAATCTGCGCCGGGGTAGTGAATTCGAATCCATCATAGGCGAGATGTTCATACATATCATCGCTCATCACCCAAACATGGTCGTGGCGCATCAACACCTCGGTGATCGCCTTGAGTTCATCGCGGCTATAGCCCGCGCCGGTTGGGTTGGAAGGTGAGTTAAAGATAAACCACTTGGTTTTCGGCGTGATCGCCGCTTCTAACGCGTCGGGGGTGATCTTGTAGCCAAGCTGACGTTCCCCTTCGACAATCACCGGCTCACCACCGCCCAACCGCACCATATCCGGGTAACTCACCCAATAGGGGGCCGGAATGATCACCTCGTCACCGGGGTTCAGGGTTGCCATCAAGGCGTTGTACAAGACCTGCTTGCCGCCTGTGCTGACGCTGATCTGTTTGGGGGTATAGTCCAACCCGTTCTCACGCTTGAACTTGGCGCAAATCGCCTCTTTCAGCTCAATGATCCCGTCGGGGGCGGTGTATTTCGTCTTGCCCGCTTCAATCGCGGCCACGGCAGCGGCCTTGATGTTGTCCGGCGTGTCAAAATCCGGTTCACCGGCCCCAAGCCCGATCACGTCGCGCCCCGCTGCCTTAAGCTCGGCCGCCAGTTGCGTCACCGCCACCGTTGGAGATGGTTTCACGCGATCAAGGGTCTGCGACAGAAAGGACATAGGTCACCTGTTTGTATAAATGCCGTTCATGTCATAGTTTGCCACCGGGTCCCGATCAAGCGGTCCGAAACGGAGAATTTTTCACCATGAGCGACAGTATTGATCCAATAGCCCCTGATACAGACGTCGATTGGTATGGGCCAGAGGCCGCGACCTTTGGCGACCGGCTTGCCGCCGCCCGCGAAGCCGCCAGCATGACACAAGGCGCATTGGCCAAACGATTGGGCGTCAAGCTCAAGAGCCTGCAAAACTGGGAAGAAGACCTATCGGAACCACGCGCCAACCGTTTGTCGATGATGGCCGGGATTTTAAACGTGTCGATGGTCTGGCTGATCACCGGTGAAGGCGAAGGCGTCTCTGAGCCGGGTGAAGAGGAAACAATCGCCCCTGATGTCAACGCTGTGCTGACCGAAATCCGATCGCTTCGGGCCGAATTCAAATCGCGCACCGATCGGTTGGGGTTGTTGGAAAAGAAACTGCGCATTTTGCTAAAGGAGCAAACGACCAATGTCTGAGACCCGCGACACCCGCCTGCGCCGACTAAATATGCGTTCCATGCGTCGTGGCACCAAGGAAATGGACATCTTGTTGATGCGCTATTCGGCGGAACGATTGGCCGATCTGTCCGATGCGGAACTCGACGCCTTTGAGGCGCTTCTGGATGAAAATGACCAAGACATTTACCAGTGGATTTCGCAGCAAAAACCATCGCCCTCGGAACACGAACCTATGGTTGCCGATATCATCCGCATCGCCGCCAACGGCTAAGCATATTTCCGCCGCTTTCCGTGCGCCTGCCCTATGATTGCGGATTCCGTCCCGGTACCGAGCTGTGATAACCTGTTTCTGAAACAGGTATTTTGAGTATCGGGGCACATCATGCAGGTCACACGACGCACGTTCACTATGGGGGTTTCGGCCCTTGTCCTGACCGGCTGTAGCGGTGGCGGCACCGCGCAGGTCGCATCCTCTAGCAAGGTTGATCCGGCGTTCTTGCCGCAACCCAATGCGTCCTACGACAAATGGGTTCTCGCCTTCAAAAAACGCGCGGCGTCGCGCGGGATTTCCAACGCGACATTGACCGCAGCATTTCGGGGTCAGGGCTATTTGCCCGGCGTGATCGACCGCGACCGCAACCAGACCGAATTCAAACGCTCGCTCGAAGATTACCTTGCCATTGTCGCCCCCGAAGAAAAGGTCAGCATTGGGCGCAATGCCTATGCCGGACAACGCCAGGCGCTTGCTCAGGTCGAAGCGCGCTATGGCGTTCCGTCTGAAATCCTCGCCTCGATCTGGGGCCTTGAAAGCTATTTTGGCACCAAACGCGGCACAATCCCGGTGATCTCGGCCACCTCGACCCTTGCTTGGGAAGGGCGGCGCGGGCGCTTCTTTGAAAGCAACCTGATGAACGCCTTGCGGATAGTGCAATCGGGTGACGCCAAGCCAAGCCAATTGGTTGGCAGTTGGGCCGGGGCCATGGGGCATACCCAGCTTATTCCTGATGCCTATCAATCACATGCGGTTGATTTTGACGGCGATGGCAAGCGCGACATTTGGAGCAACAACCCGATTGATGCCTTTGCAACCACCGCGCGGTTCTTGCAAAAAGCCGGGTGGAAAAAGGGGCGGACTTGGGGGCTTGAGGTCAGACTCCCCTCGGGCTTTGACGCCGGGATTGGCCATCGCAACAAGCGCAGCGTTGATAGCTGGCGGTCCCTGGGGGTCAAAGCGGCGGCTGGTGGTGGCCTTCCTGATCACGGTTCGGCGGCTATCCTTGCCCCGATGGGGCGCGACAAACCGGCGTTCTTGGTGTTCCACAACTTCAACATGATCAAACGCTACAACCCGTCCGACAACTACGCCCTTGGCGTTGGGTATATGGCAAGCCGTCTGGCCGGTGGCGGGCCTTTGAAAACGCCCTTTGGGCGCGACAAATACGGTTTGGTTTTGGAAGAGCGCAAGGCCCTGCAAATTGGGTTGACCCGCGCCGGTTTTGACGCAGGTCGCCCCGATGGCGTCATTGGCAAAAAAACCGAAGCGGCCATTCGCGGGTTTGAAAAATCTAAGGGTTTACCGATCACCGGAACCCCATCACCGTCGCTTTTGTCGATGCTGCGCTAAACCTTGGCCGCCAGCGTGATGAGCCGGCGGATGGCCGGTTTTTCCAGCTCGGCCAACGTGGTGATTTTCACATGACGGCGAAATTTGCCGGACCCTTGCAGGATATGGCTCGGGTCTGGCAAATCGGCCCCATGGGTGAACTCAATGCTCATGTGGTTTTTGTAAAAGAAATAGCCACCAAATTGGCTGTCGGCGTCCCCCGCCACGGCCTCAAATAGTTTGCCGCCATATTTCGGGACAAAATCCACATCGGGGCAGATTTCGAGCACCATCTCGACAACCGCCGCGTCCAACTCTGTTTCGACCGTCTTATCCATTAGCCCACATTGTCCCCACCTATTTCAGATGCCAGTTCAACAATGCACCCGTTCAGGTCGCGAAGATAGGCCACGGTTTGCCCCCACGGCTTTTGCTGTGGCGCGGCCACCGGGGTTGCCCCGCCTTCGATCGCGCGATCAAAAGCTGTCAAAACATCATCGGGGATCAAACAGATTTCCCAAGCCGCTGCCAAAGCGCCGGAGCGGTTGGGCGCGACGGCCAAACCGTTGAGCTCAACCGCGCTTTCATCTGCAAAGGCCAAAGCCGTCGCACCGGTTTCCAATTCGGCGTAGGTTTTGCTGTCGTGCATAAAACGCTGTTTTAGCCCAAATGCGGTTTCATAAAACGCGACCGTTGCGGGCACGTCGGTGACGTAAATGATTGTATATCCAAGTTTCATATTGGTCTTTTAGCAAAGCCAAGCAAAACCCGATTGAAGATTTCGGACATATCGCCCCCGGTTTATGAGAGTTTGGAAAACCCCGGCAGGCTCATCGCGGTGGGAATATGCGCTGGGGAAAACCCACCGAAACGCTGAAAGCTGCGGATCAAATGGGCCTGATCGCTATAACCCGCCTCATAGGCCGCCTCACTTGCCGATAGGCCAAGATCGCGGATCAGGCGCAGCGCACGATGAAACCGGATGATCGAGGCATAAAGCTTGGGGGTTAGTCCCACCTGCGCGGTGAACCGACGGTTCAATTGACGTTCTGACAGGCCCAATTGTGCAGCCAGATCATGTATCGCGATTTGCCCGCCCGAAACGCGGATCAACGACAGCGCATTTTCAGGAAGGACGCCGCGCCCTGCCCGTTCCAACTTGTTCTCCAACGCTTCCAATGCGGTTTGCAGATCGGCAAACGTTGACGGCTGGTTTTGCGGGGTCAGCACCGGCAAGGCCGCAGAGGCGTCGGGCCCGCGCAAAACCTGATCACGGGCACCCGCAAGCCCCGCGCCCCAAACCGGCAAGGCCATCCAAGGTTGCAAGCGAACACCGACCCAGACATCTCCGGGTTGGTAGGTCACTGGAAAGCTGGTTGTGGCCGGGCCGGTCAAAACCGGGGTGGCGTCGACAATGACATCCCCCTGCAACCGCCCATGGTAAATCACGTCACAGCGTCCATCCGGCAAGATCAAAGTCTGGCCGACCTCGCTTGCGACATAGGTCCAAAACGTCTCGGCCCCGCTGGCGGGAAGCGGATCGGTTTCTTGATATCCCTGAGGCACTGGCATGGCAGCAAACTACGCCTGCCGCCTCCAAACACAAGCCAAAAGGGTCGAGGTTTTCCCCGCCCCTTTTTGGGTGTATCTGGCCGTGATTAAACCTCGGCCAAAAGGCGGGCCTGATAGGCTTTGAGTGACATGCGCGCCGCACCGTAAGCCTCGCGCCCCATGGGGGAGACGAGCTGTGGGAAGAGCATCAACAATTCTTCGCGCTGATCCATATCAAGCCCCGCCAAAGACAGATCACCGGGTTGGAAGCTTTCGGTCCAAGTGCCATCCGACATCACCAATTCATGGCGATCAAACATAAAGTGCACATAGGTCACGCCAAACGTGGGGCATTCGCGGCTGATGCCCGGACGACCCACCAGATGCGTCGCCGCAACTAGAACTTCGTCTTCGCCGAACAATAGCTCAATCGCGTAGCCAGACATCACCACGCGGTGTTGCGGGGAGACGACCATGTCCCGCTCTGGCATGCCTTTGCCAAGCGCGCCTTTGGCGATGCGGATCGGTTGCAGCGCCGGATTGGTGGCGATGTCATTGCCATCCAAAACCTTGGCCCCGGCCCAGCGCACGGTTTGATAGCCGTTGTCGCGTGTCAGGATCACATCGCCCTTGGCAATCTCGGCCACATCAACCTCGCCGCGGACGGTTTTGATCAAGGTTCCCGGCGTAAAACAGGGCACATAGTTGACGTTTTCGATCTCGGAAAAGGTCAGCATTGACCGATCCAGCCATTCGACATTGCCGGACTCATCTCCGGTCATGGTTACGGTGGCCGGGCCAGTGATGTTCAGCGTATCACCAAGCGTTTCGCCGCCCTCTCCACCCGTGACGGTCGCATCGCCACCCGCCATACTGGACGCTGTAAGGTTGAACGTATCGTCGCCGTCTCCGCCGCTGGCATCATCACCCGCGCCAACAAACAAAAGGTCATCCCCCGCGCCGCCGCTCACGGTGTCTGCGCCAGAATCGCCCGAAAGGGTATCATCCCCGTCGCCGCCATCTAGCAGATCGTCGCCACCCGACCCCATCAGGGTATCGTCGCCTGATCCGCCAAGCACGGTGTCATCACCATGGCCGCCGTCCAAGAGATCATCGTCTTCTCCGCCGTCGACAAGGTCGTTTTCCTCGCCACCGTCGATGGTATCAAGACCCGCGCCACCCGTCAGCGTATCGTCGCCGTCCAGCCCCGAAACCCTGTCATCGCCGTCGTCACCCGCAAGGGTGTCTTCGCCGACGCCGCCTCTCACATGGTCAGAGCCGTCGCCGCCTTCGACGCCGATGCCTTCGGTTGTGCCCGATCCGTCCAGATCGTCATCACCGCCGTTCAACAGAATGGTTTCGATATTGCCAAAGGTTGCGGTGTCGGTGCCGTCGCTGATCGTTCCCGACTCGTCACTTGTGTAGGTCACGGTCAGTGGCCCACTCAGGCCCGAGGCATCAATGGTGTCTTGGTCGGTTCCGGCTTCGCCACCGTCAATCGTGTCGGAGCCAAAACCATCCAACAGGGTAAAGAAGTCTTCTTCGGCCCCGCCCGACATCTCGTCGTCGCCCGCGCCACCAATCAAAGTGTCGCGACCATCGTCGCCGTCGAGCGTGTCATCCCCCGCCTCGCCGTTCAGAACATCATCGCCAGCTTCACCAAGAACGCTATCGTCGTCGTCGCCAGCAAGAACAGTATCATCGCCCGCACCGGCGGTGATCGTGTCAATGTCGCCACCGCTTGGGCCATCCCCATGATCGACCATGTCGCCATCGGGATCGTCGACATAGGCATCGTCAATCAGATTATCCGTGCCGTCCCCTTCGACAATACCAGGGCTTGGGACAACTGGGCCCGGATCGGTTGGTGCAAGCGGAATGCCAAGCGCGTTTAATTGTTCGGGGCTATTCACATCACCCACGGGCACGCCAACAAGAGTCAGGCTTTCACCATTCGGGAAGCTCAGAACCGCATCACCAGTGCCATCGCCATTGGTATCGCCCACGGTGACATCATCGGTATCAACGGGATCACCGCCCGCATCGGCGAGCGCCGACACGTCAAGCTGATCATTGCCGCCATAGGTGCCATCGCCGTTGTCGGTTGGGGCTTCGAAGTCTTCGATGATGTCATCACCAAACCCATCATCCAGGATCAGCTCGTCATTGACGCCATCACTAGCGCCCAGCGCAATCGTATCATCACCAGCACCGCCGGTGATCGTATCGGCACCGCCATTCCCGGCAATACTATCCGCGCCATCCGAGCCGGTGACGCTATCGTCGCCCGCGCCCA